>NZ_DCMW01000039.1:0-27174 GCF_002321605.1 Microbacterium sp. UBA1612 | reverse complement strand
GCGCGTCGTCGCCGAGCCGGGCGGACCGTCGCGGATTGCGGTGGAGGCGGGATAGCGGACGCGAGAGCGTCGCCGCCCGGTATGCCCCGCCCTGGCGTCAGCCCAGCTGAAGCTGTCGCGTGTAGAAGGAGTGCTCGCCGTCCTCGTCCCGCCAGTAGACCATCGTCGGCGCGGACTCGAGACTCAACGTCGGGTTCTCGAACGCTTGGAGGCTGTCTCTCGTCGACTGGATGAGTGAGTCAAAGCCCTGCATGATGGCGCGCTCGCTCTCCATCGTGGCCACATACGCCGCCCTCAGCGTCTCGAGATTTCGGCCGGCAACTCCGCCCTTCCCGCCCGCGAACTCGGGGAGCCGTCGCTCGACCCAGTTCATGTCGTTCAACTGCGCTTCGCGCCCCTTGATCGCATCACGGATCTCCTCCGACCTGCGGAGCAACTGCTGCCAGAGCTCGACCCCGTCTTCGATCTTGGTCTTGAGCGCCGCGACTGAACGGTCGACCGACTTGGCGTTCTCCTGCATGTCGACACAAACACGCAGGTAGCGGATCCGAAGTTCGAGGAACGAGGCGAGCATCGCACTGTGAGCGTCGTAGTTGGCGCGCTGAACGTCGCCGAGGTCGTCAACGTCGCCAACGGAGTGCGCCTCGACGAGATACCTGAATCGTGTGGCAAGGCGATGAACATCGCGTTCGGCGAGCGCGAGCCGGATCAACATGTCCTGCGAGAAGCTGCCCGTGCTCTCGTACTGGCGGTAGACCTCGTCCACCGTGATCGAGGCGGAGATCAGCTCGCCCGCGTGGGTGGCCTCAGCGCGAGCAATGGCCGTGTCGAGCGTTGACTTGATCAGGTTGAGCTTGCGGTCGACCTTTTGGAACTGATCGAGCATGATCGCGGCGTTGAGAGCTTGCATCGCCATAATCGGCGCCACCACGGGGAGCGAACTCGCCACCGCAATGAATGGTGCCTGGGCAACGATGCCCGTGCTGCCCATCACCGCGCTTCCGACCCCCGCGCCGATCGACATCAGCGATGCTGGGTTCGCTGTCGCCATGAACAGCGTGGACGACATCGCGGCAGAGACCGTGGTGCCCCCAACAGCCGCCCCTGCACTGACCATCGAGAGCATGCTCTGCGACGAAATGTCTTTGCTGTCCGGGAGGTAGCTGCCGGTTGCAAGGTAGCCGTCACGAAGGCTGCTGATCATCACATCACGGAGGCGCCCCTCGAACTCGAAGACCGCGATCTCGGCGCCGTCGGCAGCGAATCGTCGTACGGCAACCACTTGTGGGGTGGTCATGTCGCGCCTCTCTCGGGCGACTCGATGCGCCGCTCCAACACTCGTCTCTGAGACCTGCTCACCACCATAGGGCGCGCGGAGGACATGCTCCTACTCGCCGCTCGCCCCCAGCCCGAAGAACCGCTCCACAAACTCGGTGAGCCGCACCAGCACCCGCTGCTTCTTCTCCCCCAGGCCGCCCTGGGGCGAGAAGCGGGAGGTGGGCGGCAGGATCTTCGTGATCGCGGTTCCGGTGGCGCGCACAGCGCCGTCGCGCAGCGCCGATTCGATGAATGCGCGCGTCTCGTCGGGGCGCAGGCTCTCCGACGCGATGATCTCGGCGAGCTCCGCCTCGCGGCGGGCGGCGATGAACCGCCCCCACTCCTCGTCGATGTCACCTTGCACGGTGATGGAGTCGATGAACGCTTCGATGAGGTCTTTCTTGTTGCGCAGCGACGGCGAGGCGTCGACGGCGCGGGTGATCTCGGCGCGGATCTCTTTATCGTCGCCGTCTCCGCGCTCGCCCCGATACTTCTGCACGAGCATGAGGATGTAGTCGACGTTGATTTCGACCTGTTTGATGAGTTCGATCTCGAAGACGACGTCGTCGTTGATCGCCTCTTTCTCGGCGTCTGTCTCTTTGCGGAACTCGGCATACAGGTCGAGGTACACGCTGCGGTAGTCCTGCACCTGGCGCTCGGTCAGCATCTCGGCGCCGGCGAAGTCGTCGAAGGAGGTCAGGATGTTCTGCAGCCGCAGAATCGCCCCGAACAGCGCGATGAACTCCTTCTGAGCGCTCTCCCCAACGATCGGCACCCCGAGCGGGAACGCTGCCAGCAGCTCGGTCACCTTCTCGGCGTAGTCGGCGAAGTAGTCCGCATAGGGCTTCAGCAGCACCACCCCGCGCGCATCCTTGTTGCCGAACAGCGCGATGGCGTCGTTAGTCTGCTCTTCGAGATCACGGAACGCGACGATGTTGCCGTAGGTCTTCACCGAGTTCAGGATGCGGTTGGTGCGCGAATAGGCCTGAATCAGCCCGTGCGCCCGCAGGTTCTTGTCGACGAACAGCGTGTTCAGGGTGGTGGCGTCGAAGCCTGTGAGGAACATGTTGACCACGATGACCAGATCGATCTCACGGCTCTTGAGCCGCAACGAGAGGTCTTTGTAGTAGTTCTGGAACTTGTCGCCCGAGGTGTCGAAGCTCGTGCCGAACATGGCGTTGTAGTCCTGTATCGCGCGTTCCAGGAAGTCGCGCGAGGAGGCGTCGAGTCCGCCGGTCTCGAAGACCTCTTCGTCCAGTGCGCCGTCTTCGACGAGTTCGTTGGCGGCGTAGGAGTAGATCAGTCCGATCTTGAGTCGACGGTCGGAGGGCAGCTGCTCCTGGTTCCATTGGAACGCCTTGTAGTAGGTCTTGGCGGCTTCGATCGAGGCTGCCGCGAACAGGGCGTTGAAGCCGCGTACGCGCCGCTCCCCGAGCGAGTAGTTCTCGCTGCGCCGCGTCTTCTGGTCGAAGTGCTCCAGCGTGTACTCGACCACCTGTTGGATGCGCTGCGGGTCGAGCAGCACCCTCTCGGTGTCGATGGCCGACACCAGCTTGTCGGCGACTTCGCCCTCTTTGACCGTGTTGACGTAGTCGATGCGGAACGGCAGCACGTTCTTGTCGGTGATCGCATCCACGATCGTGTAGGTGTGCAGCTTCTCGCCGAAGGCCTGCTCGGTGGTCTTCAGCTGCGGGTTTCCGCCGCTGCCGGAGTTGACGGCGAAGATCGGCGTGCCGGTGAAGCCGAACAGGTTGTACCGCTTGAATGCCTTGGTGATGGCGGTGTGCATGTCGCCGAACTGCGAGCGGTGGCACTCGTCGAAGATCAGCACGATGTGGCCGCTATAGATCGGGTGACCCTTGTTGGCCGTGATGAAGTTGGCCAGCTTCTGGATCGTGGTGATGATGATCCGCGCGTTGGGGTCTTCGAGCTGTTTCTTCAACACCGCCGTGGAGGTGTTTGAGTTGGCGGCGCCTTTCTCGAACCGGTCGTACTCGCGCATCGTCTGGTAGTCGAGGTCTTTGCGGTCGACGACGAACAGCACCTTGTCGACGCTCGGCAACCGCGAGGCCAGCTGCGCGGTCTTGAAGCTGGTGAGGGTCTTGCCCGAGCCGGTGGTGTGCCAGACGTATCCGCCCGCCTCGGTGGAGCCGAGCTTCTTGTAGTTGGTCGAGATGTCGATGCGCTGCAGGATGCGCTCGGTCGCGACGATCTGGTACGGCCGCATCACCAGCAGCATCCGGTCGGCAGTGAGCACGCAGTACTTGGTGAGGATGTTTAGCAGCGTGTGCCGGGCGAAGAACGTGTTAGCGAAGGCGGTGAGGTCTTGGATGGGTCGGTTCTGCGCGTCGGCCCACCACGAGGTGAACTCGAACGAGTTGGAGGTCTTGCGTTTGCCGCCGGTGGAGCCTGTCGAAGCCCGCCCCGCGCCTTCCTGAAGGTGCTCGCGCCGGGTGGTGTTCGAGTAGTACTTGGTCAGTGTGCCGTTGCTGATCACGAACAGCTGCACGTACTCGAACAGCCCTGAGCCCGCCCAGAAGCTGTCGCGCTGGTAGCGGTCGATCTGGTTGAACGCTTCACGGATGTCGACACCGCGCCGCTTCAGCTCGATGTGCACGAGCGGCAGCCCGTTGACGAGCACCGTGACGTCGTACCGGTTCGAGTACTTCGCCCCCCGACCAGCCGCTTCACCCGCCGGTCGAGTAGCCGACGTAGTCGGCGTATCGAGACCTCCGGCCCCAGCCCCCGCAACCTCATACTGATTGAGCACCTGCAGCCGGTTGTTGTGCACATTGACCTTGTCGATCAGCGTGATGTTCTTAGTGGTGCCGTCGTCGCGCTTCAGCAGTTGTACGTGGTCTTCTTGAATCCGCACGGTCTTCTCGACGATGCCGTCGTTCTTGCCTGCGATCTTCTCGCCGAAGAAGCGGTCCCATTCGGCATCGGAGAACCGGATGCCGTTGAGCGCCTCCAACTGCACGCGCAGGTTGGCGACCAGGTCAGCTTCACTCGTGAGCGTGAGTCGTTCGTAGGCCTGCGACTCCAGGAGCCTGATGAACTCCCGCTCCAGCGCCACCTCCGACTGGTAGGCGGAGGCGGACGCTGCGTCAGCCTCGAACTCGGCTACGACGGTGCTCTCAGAGCTCACCGCGATCGGCTCGAAGCGCATCGATGCCGCCTCGCTCACGCCACCATCTCCTTGAATGTCAGCAACTTGTCTCGGTAGTGCTCGTACTGTTTCCGCCGCGCCGTCAGCTCGGCCGGAAGCCCGACGCTCAGGTCGTTCACGAGCGCGTCGAAACTATCGAGCACCTCGGCGGTACGGATCTGCTGAGCGCGATCTGGCAGCGGCACCGTGATCTTGGCCAGGCGTGCCTTGGACATGTTGATACGAGTCACGCCGTTCGCCGTTCGGACGATTTGCCCGCGCATCGGACTCGATCGGAACAGATGCTTTGCAAACTCAGGAGCCAGATTCTGGACGTCGTGAGGGCGGAACCCGATGCAGAAGCTGTTCAGGTACATCGGTTCCGAAAGGTGGTCCACGACGGCCGACGTCATGCCTACTTCGGCGGCGGACTCGGATGAACCGGTGAACACGATGTCGCCGTATGCAAGTGATCGTTGCCGTTCATCCGGCCCAACCCTGACGCGGTCTTCCGCGGTTACATCCAGTGCGATGTTGTTGAAGACGTTCGTGTATGTCGCGTAACGGGCATTGCCACCGGTGAAGTCCGCTTTCGACTTGCCGGACAGCCCTCCGAATATGGTTCCCAACTCGCCAAGCGGACGATGGGGCGTGTTCCGAGTGAAGGACATCAGCGAGTCCCGATAGAAGCTGTACTGTCGCCGGCGCGCTTCCAGCTCCGCTTCCAGCTCCGCTTCCAGCTCCGCTTCCAGCTCGGTGAACTGGTCCAAGATCCTCACGATCTCCCGCTGCACCTCGAGCGGTGGATTCGGGATGCGGAAGTCCGTGATCATCGGCTTTCGAATCGACGTGACCGTCGCGGTAACCGCCTTCTGCAAGACGAACTTCTTGAAGTGCACCGAGAAGTAGTAATAGGCGAACTTGGTGTCCACTTCGGGAACCCGGAAACTGATTCGATAAGCGCGCTGATGAAGCGCGTACTTTCCGCGGACAAAGTGGAATATCTCACCGATTCCGCCTTCGCCCGGAATGACGATCGCGTCCTCATCGAACTCGTATGAATCCATTCTGAGCACATCCTTTGAGCGGACGTAGAACGGAAACGCGCCATTGCCGCTCGCGTCCTTACGATCGCTCCCGCCGGTCCCGACTTGTGCAACCTCCTCGATCCTCCGATACTCGACCCCGTCGGGGCAGAGCTCCGCGATCAGCTCGTCGAGACGACTCACCGCGCGCCCTCGAGGTCGGCGACGATCTCGTCGATCGACGCGCGCAGCTCGGCCTGCCGCGCGACAATGCGGGCGATCTCGGCGTTCAGCTCCGTGATGTCGACGGCTTCTGTGGTGTCTTCGCGCTCCAGGTACGACGACACGGCGATGTTGTAGTCGTTCTTGGCCACCTCGGAGTTCGGAACCAGTCGGGCGAAGTGCGCCACGTTGTCGCGGGCGGCGAACGCATCCAGAACGCGCTTCTGGTGCGTCTCGGTGAGCTTGTTCTTGTTGCCGATGCGCGTGAACTCGGCCGAGGCGTCGATGAAGAGCACCGCGTTGTCGGCCTTCGACTTCTTGAGCACGATGATGCAGGTCGCGATCGTGGTGCCGAAGAACAGGTCCGGCGGCAGCTGGATGACCGCATCCACGTAGTTGTTATCGATCAAGTACTTGCGGATCTTCTGCTCGGCGCCGCCGCGGTAGAGCACCCCGGGGAACTCGACGATGGCTGCCGTGCCATTCACCGCCAGCCAGCTGAGGATGTGCATGGTGAACGCGAGGTCGGCTTTCGACTTCGGCGCGAGCACGCCCGCCGGGGCGAACCGGGGGTCGTTGATCAGCAGCGGGTTGGCGTCGCCGTCCCACTTGATCGAGTACGGCGGGTTCGACACGATCGCCTCGAACGGCTCGTCGTCCCAGTGCGCAGGGTCGGTGAGGGTGTCGCCGTGGGCCAGGTTGAACTGCTCGTAGGGCACGTTGTGCAGGAACATGTTGATGCGCGCCAGGTTGTAGGTGGTCAGGTTGATCTCCTGCCCGAAGAAGCCCTGACGCACCTTGCCCGCGCCCAGCACCTTCTGGAACTTCAGCAGCAGCGAGCCGGAGCCGACCGCCGGGTCGTAGACCTTGTTCACCTCGGTCTTGCCGACCACGGTGATGCGGGCCAGAAGCTCCGACACCTCCTGTGGCGTGTAGTACTCGCCACCCGACTTGCCGGCGGCGGATGCGTACATCTGCATCAGGTACTCGTAGGCGTCGCCGAACAGGTCGATGGTGTTGTCATCGAAGTTGCCGAGCGGCAGGTCGCCGATCGCGTTGAGCAGCTTCACCAGCTTCTCGTTGCGCTTCGCGACCGTGTTGCCGAGCTTCGCCGAGTTCACATCGAGGTCGTCGAACAGCCCCTTGATGTCGTCCTCGCTGTCGGCGCCGACCGCCGAGCCCTCGATGTTCTTGAACACCCGCTCCAACGTCTCGTTCAGGTTCGCATCGGCCGCCGCGCGCTTGCGCACGTTGGCGAAAAGCTCGCTCGGCAGGATGTAGAAGCCCTTGTCGTCGACCGTCAGCTGGCGGCCGAACTCCGCGTCAGCGTCGCTCAGCTTCGCGTAGTCGAAGTCGGGCGCGCCCGCCTTGCGCTCCAGATCGTTCAAGTAGGCGACCAGGTTCTCGCTGATGAAGCGGTAGAACAGCATGCCGAGCACGTAGCTCTTGAAGTCCCACCCATCGACACTGCCGCGCAGATCGTTGGCGATGCGCCAAATTGTCTTATGCAGTTCGGCTCGCTGGGACTCTTTCGTCGTGGGGGTCATGAACTCATCTTTCCGGGAACCAACGTCATCACGATGCATCACGCATCCGACGCGACCTGCTCAATGAATTCTCGAAGCACTGCCACGACCGCGTCCCGTTCTGCTGTTGCCTCGAGCACGGAGAGCCGGAAGCTCGGGCGCAGCGTCAAGCGGTCGGCCGCGATGTCAATGCCGTTGATGTCATTGAGTCGCGTCCTGAGTCCCTCGCGAAGCTCCTCCCGGTCAAACGGCGGTCGGTCTTTCAGATACTGGAAGACGACCTCGGCGGTACCGGACTTCGGGTAGATCGCGAACGGCCAGATGCCTCGGCCGCTGGCGTCGCGGCGACCTTCACGAGCCATCAGAAAGCACGAGGTCTCGGCCTGGTCGCCGAACTCAAGCGTGCCGCCGGCATCGCGCCACGCGTGGAGAACCTCAAGCACCCCGTGCGACACGGAGGCGGGCTGCGACTCCGCCAACTGTTGCGCGAACCGGTCGAATGCGGGCTGATCGACAACAGGTCCCTGCGCCGGCTCTTCGCGCTCCGGGTCGATCTCCATGCCCAGCATCCGCGCCAGCTCTGCCGATGAAAGCCGTTGAGTCGGATCCGCGCGCCCGTTCTCGTCGAATCGGACGCCTTCAGCTTCGAGCACTTCCCGTTGCGTCAACGATGCGTACTCCGTGCGCGACCCCCACTTGAAACCGGGCGCGGGATTACCACCAGCCTGCACGACCCGCCACGCGCCGTCGGTGGTTCCTCGCGAGATGAAGCCAGCCACCGGCTGCGCATACGTGGACGCGAGCGCCGCCAAGTCGCCATATGTCGTCCACCGACCGCGCGGAATCGCTTCGATCGCTTCGCGAACCAGCGCCCACGTGACGCCGGTATCCACGATGTCACTCACCTGCACGGGCGAGACCCACTCGGCGACAATGCGTTCGGCGAGCGCACGGCCGCGTGCCAAGATCTCCGGCCGCCCCCAGTGCTCCTGGTTGACGATGTCTGCATGAAGTCGGATTCCGCTCTCGCGCAGCAACGCCTTCTTCTCGGGGAAGTCGTGGTTGCTGAGCTCGGAGTTGTAGCCGGTCAGCGTCAGGTTGCCGAGCGTGTGCACCAAGGACTCGTGGATGCTCTCCGCCGACTCATCGTCGGCTGCGTCGCGTGCTAGCTCTCCCCTCCAAAACGCACTCAACGTCTGCGGAAGGATGTGCTCGATCGAGGCACGTTCAAGATCGATCGGTTCTTTGCTTCCGAGCGATTCCTCGATCCACTGCAGAAGCAACTTCTTGTGGCTCGCCTTGCCCATGAAATAGAGGGGCTTCGTCAGCACAGCTTCACGGACCTGGTCGTCTGACGCGAAGAACTTGCGTCCGGACGAGAAGTACAGCAGCAACGCGTCACTCGCCGAGACATCGCGGCGCATATCGGACGGCGCGCGAAGGAAGATTCGTGACATGGCATTCGGCGAAGCGCCGACGATGAGCCGTCGAACGAGGAACGACTCGATCGTGGCGAGGCAGGCCGCGAGTCCTTCGCGCGAGATCTCTCCGGCATCGGCGCGCGAGAGCAGGTGGAGAATGAGCGGGTCTGCTGAGCCTGCCCCCCACGCGTTCAACCTGTCGAGCCGCGCCCTCACGACGTCACCGAACTGGTTCGACCGCGAGGGCGTCCGCATGATCTCGAGCAGACGCGAAAGTGAAGCGAATCGCGCAATCTCGTTAAAGACCTCGTCCGTCGAAAGCTTGTCGAGACGATCGCGTTGCGCGGCGTAGATGTCGCCTTGTTTGACTTCCGAGTCAGTCGCGACGATGTCCATCCAGAACAAGGCTTCGAGATCCGACGCGGAAAGCCGCTGCTGCATCGGCAGCCACCAACTCGCATACACGTCTTCTCCGCGGGTCCCGAGCCGCATGAAGAGGTAGTTCCTGAGCAGATCGCCCTGCGTGAGCTTCATTCCGGTGTTGTTGAGCGATTCGAAGATGCGATAGACATTGTCGTCGCCGCGTGCCGTGATGCTCACGAATGCCAGGGCACCAAGCACCGCTTCGAGCACCGCGTCGACGTCGACGGACTCTTCGCTCTCGTGCACCGCCTCAAGTTGAACGCGGAAGTATCGATATGCGATCGTCAGACGAGAGTTCGAGTCCGCGTCACCCGAGCCGTCGACAAGCGCACGGTAGTCGTCTCGGTCAGCCTGTGTCGGAACCAGCTTCAGCCGATCGTCGCCGGACTTGTATTTGTCCACCAGGTACCGCTCGTGCACGAGCTCGCGCTTCTGCGGCTGGTCGTGATCGAACTCAGCGAAGTGATCGCGGATTGCGCACAGCAGAATCGACAGCGTCGTCAGACGCTGCTGCCCATCGACGACGAGGAACTCCTGGGAGCCGGGACCGGCACGCCCTAGGTCCAAGACAAGCGAGCCCGTGAAGTGGCTGGCCTGCTTGTTCTGCTCGAGCTGCGCGACGACGTCGAGCACGTCGGACCACAAGCGCTCCAACTGGCTCTTGGTCCACGAGTACGGCCGCTGATAGAGCGGCACGCGGTATCGCTGGTCACCACCAAGAACCTTGCGAAGTCGAGTCTCGGCGACATCCATTCAGCTGTTCCATTCTTGAGGGATCGTTGGGACGGTTCGACCTTATCGGCCGCGGAAATGACGGGCGGACTACAGCCCGTGCAGCTTCCGGCCCGTCCATCTCTGTGCCAGTGGGTCGGCCCCGCCCGATCGAATCAGCTCGCGCAGATTGGGCAACTCCGCTCCGTCAACGGCGTGAAGCTCCAGCGCGTACGCTTCCTCGACGACCTGGTCGAGAATGGCGCCGCACCAGAAGCCCCACGTGTTGTCGGTGATGCGCGCCAGACGGCGCAAGTCGATCTGGTCTTCGCACAACTGCAGGTACCCGCGCACGACACGACGGTCCGATTTCTTGGGTCGACCGCCGCAAGAGAATCGCGCGGACCGTTGATCCATCAGTTCCCAGTAGCGGGCTACATACAGGTGTTCGAACTCGCGATGCATCTGGCGGCTATGAAACAAGAGTTGCCACGCGGCGAAGACGATCGCAATCGCCGTGAACGACTGAATCAGGATTGAGAACAACTCCATATTCAAGAACTCCATTTCTCTCCGCTCGACTCGGCGCTCTCCACCACCACACACCGATACTTCCCGCGGGTCATCCCCACGTAGAGCAGGTCGCGCCACTCCACGCTGGTGGTGGCGACCCATTCCTCGGCGGTGGGGCCGAGGTCGGTGAGCACCACGGCATCCGCTTCGAGACCTTTGAACTTGAAGATGGAGCGCCAGCGGATACGGCCCACTCCCCCGTCGTGCTCCAGCTGTTTGCGCAGCCAGCGCTCGTCGGGCGACGACTCGCTGCGCGCCAGCAGCTCGCCCACGAGCGACGACTTCGCGCCGAACGGGCTCAGCACGACGATGTCGTCCGGGTCGAACTCGGTGAGCAGTTCGCGCAGCGCGGTAGCGAGCGCGGCGGTCTCGGCGCCCGGCTTCGCCATCACGCTCGTGAAGCCGCCCGGCGTGCTCTCGCTGACGCGGTGCCTCGTGAAGCCGAGGCCGGTGCGCAGACGCTTCTCGGTCGCCGTGATGATCGCGGGCACGGTGCGGCAGTTGCGGCGCAGCTGCACGTGCACGAAATCGGGCACCAGGGTCTTGGCGATCCGGTAGCCGGCGGCGGCCGCATCCGAGGTGCGCAGGATCTGCTGCCGGTCATCGCCGGCGAACACCAGTTTGGTGCCCTTCGGCGATCCCGAGCAGGCGAGGGCGAAGATCAGCTCCAGCAGCTTCACGTTGCCGGCCACGTCCTGGAACTCGTCCACGCAGATCGCGCCGAACGCCCCCAGGTCGGGGCGCTCGGCCAGCGCCGCGAGCGCCCGCTCCGGCAGATCGCGCCGGTACCAGTCGTCGGCGGCGCCCTCCGGGTTCTCGGTCAGCCCGGCGAGGCTCAGCATGAGCTGGTTGAGGTCGCGCACCTCGACGTCGGGGCGGCCGGTCAGCAGTCGCAACTGCTCGGCCATCAGCACGTTCCAGCACAGCACCAGGGTCGGGATGCCCTGCTTCGCGAAGCGACGCGCCGCCGCGGCCAGCAGCAGGCTCTTGCCGGTGCCGGCGGGGCCGTCGAAGTACACGTGGTCGTTGCTCTCGACGAGCTCGAGCGCGAACTCCTGCTCGTCGATCAGGCGGCGCTCCTCCGCCTGCCGCTCGCGCCGTTCGTCGTCGCGGGTGCGCTGGGCGCCGAAGTCCGTCACCAATGCCTGCGCGATCGCGTTCGCCTGCTCGGTGCCGAAGCCCGCCGGGTCGAGGTCGACCTCGGTGGCCTTCGAATACCACTCCAGGTGCTGGTCGAGCACTTTCTCGATCAGCCGCACCGGCTTGGCAAGGTCGTCGGCCCAGCCGAGCTCCCACTCGAAGAACTGCATGTCGCCGGGCGACTGGTTGTCGAGTTGGTGACGACCGATGCTCGTGAACCAGACCAGGCGCGCGATCGGGAGTCCCGCATCCAGCAGGCCTCTCTCTCGCAGGAAACCGCGGATGCTGCTGCGCGCCACCACCAGCTGCTTCAGCGGATCCTTCGTCGGCTTGGGCGTCTTGTCGAGGTACCACTCGCCCTCGCGGTAGTTGACGAACCGCGGCGACTTCACCTCGACCAGCACGATGCCGCGCCCCGGCACCATCACGATGAAGTCGGTCTCGCCCATCAGTGCGCCGAGGTTCTGGGCCAGCTGCAGCGAATGGATGACCACCCAGTCGGGCCGGTCAAGGGCGCCCTCGAACGCGGTGAAGACCTGCTTCTCGGAGCGGTTGGCCCCGTCGCGCGCGCGGGCCGGGATCATTCGGGGCATGGTCGCTCCCCCTCTCATTCGCAGCCGACCAGGATGCGCGAGAGGGCGCTCCGGTCGGCACTCGGAATCGACAGGTCGTAGGCGTCGAGCACGCGCACCCACTGGACGGCGTAGTCGCAGTGCATCGACGTGTTCGCCGGAAGCCACTCCGAGGGGCCCCCGTCGGACTTCGACTGGTTGGCGGCCCCATCCACCGCGAGGAGGTTCAGCTGGTCGCTGTGGAACGCGGCTCGCGCGGCGTCGCTCCAGGCGTACGCACCGTACCGCCACGCCCAGGCGAGCGGCACGACGTGGTCGATCTGCACCAGCGTGGAGGTGTCGTTGCCGTGCTGAAAGTGGATGATCGTGCCCGTGTACGGGTCATCGAGCCGCCCGGTCAGCACCACGCAGTCGTAGGTGCCCTCACGGAAGACGACGTCGGTCAGGTCGCGCGCCAGCACGTCGTTGCGAGCGTCGCAGCCGTTGCGATCGGGGTCGCCCCAGCCCGGACCGAACGCGGCGCGCACGTACCCGGTGGCGCTGGAGTTCGCGACCTCGATCTCGTCGAGGAGCGCGAGCGCCGCCGCGGCCTCGGACGGCGGGGCGAACGACACCGTCGGGGTGGGCGTCGGAGTCGCCGATGGCGCCGCGGGCTCGATCCCGTCGGGCGTCGCCGACGCTGTCGCCAGCGCGGGCGACGCCACCGCGCTCGGCGCGGAGTGCGGCGACGCCGTCGACGACCCCGCGGCCAGGTAGACCCCGCCCGCGACTGCCACCAGCAGGAGCGGCCCCAGCAGTACCAGCCACTCCGAACGACGCCGTGCGCTCACCGCGACCTCAGATGCCCGAACCCGCGCAGGGCAGACCGGACTCGGGGTCGGCGGCGGGGCAGTCCCCGCGACCGCACGTTGCGCACACGGCCACCGCCGTCTTCAGCGACGATGCATCCTCGTCGGGGCTGCGCCTGCTCCACAGGTTGATCGCACTGATCGGCACCGGGCCAACCAGGTCGACGCGCACGATCGCCTCGAAGTCGACAGAGCACTCCTGCGCCACCGCGTGCACCGAGACATCCGGGTTCGCAATGTCGGTCAGCGTGCGCGCGATGTGCGCGGGCGCGAGAACGACGGTCTGCGGCTTCTGGTGGTGGGCTCGCTGCACCTCGTGCGCGGCGATGCCGAGCGCGCTCAGCGGCGGGGTCGTGTCGTCGCGCACGATCTGCCGGAGGAACTCCCCCCACTCGACCCCGTTGGATGCGTCGTCGGAAAGGGCGCCACTGAACGGGCCCAAGCTCACCGGCGTGATCTTCGCACCGGCCGACAAGACGGAGGCGCCGCGGACGGTGCCGACCAGCTCTTCCACGCGCGCGCGCGCCACCTCGTTCAGAATCACGTCGTCCGAGACCAACCGCTTCAACCGCTGCAGCGCGTCCGTGGTCGCCTCCGGCAGGTCGTTATCGATGGCATCCAGCCCGAAACGCTCCCTCTCAAGACCGAGTCGGCGACGGATGCTCTCCACCAGGTCCGCGAAGGCAGCAGCCCGCCAGCCGGGCTTGATGAACGACTCTGCGACACGCAAGCGCAGACGTTCCTTCGCATCGGTCTGCCCGGCACCGACGTGGGCGATGTGCATCGCGAACGGCAGACGCTCCGCGTTCAGGCTCGGCTGCTCCGAGGCGAGCAGATCCTCGCTCACCTTCCACGGATGGTAGAGCGCGGTCGAGAGAAGTTCGAGACGCTCGCGAGCCTGCTCGTGGATCGCCTCCAGGCGCGCCACCTCGTCCTTGAGCGCTCGATGACGTGCGGTGCCCGCAATGAGCCGGTGCTCCAACAGCGCCACGCGCCGCTCGAACTCGGACCATTGGCGGTAGTACGTCGTCAAGAGCACGACGAGCGCGACCGGGAACGCCGCGAGCCCGATCAGGAGGATCATCCACCAGTCGAGGTATCGGCCCTCCTCGATCGCTTCGACGATGGCACGCGCCGTCCGCACCTTGGTCGGATCGTCCTCCGTCGCGACCGCCCACCGCGCCAAGAGCGGCGTCAGCATGAACAGACCCGTCAGCATCGAGATGACGACAGCCCAGATGAGCACGCCGCGGTGGAACCGCTTGCGCAACCGGACGAGCTCCCCGGTCTCGAATTCCGCCTCGGGGCCGCTCTCCGCCGCCGCCAGGTCAGCCTTCGCGCGATCACGCGCGAGATCGGTGCGGTCGAGAAGCTCCCACACGAAGGAGCCCTTCTGCCGACCAGCCCACTCGTCGAACGAGTCGAGAACCTGCTGCGCGGCACGCAGGTCGTCCTCCGCCTCGTCGATCTTCGACGCCTCCGACTCGATGCGCTTCGACAGCATCACGAGCTTCTGCTCATCGATCTTCAGCTGCGCGACGTCGTCGGGGCCGAGCGCGCCGTCATCCTCGGGCGTCTCGTTCTGCTCCTCCGCTTCGCTCTCGTCCTTCACCGGGGCCTTGCGCTTCGCGGCGACCACCCGGCCGTCCGCGCGCACCTTGAGCAGCCCGGCGTCGAGCAACTCCTCGCGCCGCTCGTCGATCGCGACAGCCAGCGCGTCGCGATTGGCGGTCAGCTCGACCACCTTGGCTTGCTGCGCGGCGACCGCGTCCGTTGCCGACGCGACCTGCTTGCTCAGCGCGTCGTGCAATCCGGGCTGGTCGCGCAGCGTGCGCCACGTCACCGAAGCCGGGAACCCGTGCGGCACATCGGTCGACTCCCAGGTGTCCTCGGGGTCGGGCACCACGTGCGCGAGCTTGCCGAACACCGGCGTCCGCCCATCGACCGGCTCGAAGCCGAACTCCTCCGAGTTGGCGCTGCCGTCAAGGGCTCCGAACGTGAGGTTCCGCAGGCGCGTCCACAGTCGCGGTGTGGAGGTCGCCCCCATCGTGACCCGCTGGCCGGATGCCTGGGCACCGTTTTTCGCGATGCGCTCGGACGTGTCGAGCAGTACCTGGTCCCGCGAGTCGAGAAGCTGGTCGAGGCGGCGTTCCAGGGTTCGACGCCCGTCGGCTCCCTGAAGCCGTCGTTCGAGCTTGCCCGCGACCCGGTCGTGAATCCAGAGGCGGATCCATCGCGGAATCGCCGCCACCTTGCCAGCGCCGAACGAGAAAAACGCGCGAAGCTGCGCGCCGATCCCGATCTTCGTTCGCGCCGGCTCCGTGTTGAGAACCGGCACGCGGTAGTCGAGAGCCCGGGCGTCGAGCGACATCGCACTAGACGCCATCTGGGTCACATGGTCGCGGACCCGGTTGTCCGGGATCAGCGCCGCTTCCTTCGGCACCGCCTGAGCGCCGCCGACTGCGATCGCGCCCTGCTGTGCCACCAGGTCGTTCATCACACCGGCGACCGCGTCCGCGGCCACACCCCCGGTGATGACGCCGGTGACGAAGGTGCGCGGAATCCAGATGCTCTGCGCGGCCGACGCCTCGAACGGGACGACCTCGAGCGTCCCCACGGGGATACCGCTCCAAAGTCCGCCGATCGAGGCGAGGTGCATGAGCTCAAAGCCGGCGAAGCGGTCGTTGTCGCGCACGAACGCGTCGCCGGCGTTGGGCGTCGCACGGTCCTCCGGCGACGCGACGACCACGACGCTGGAGTCACGTGCCGCCCACTCCACCCGATCGGTGAGCTGGAAGTCGGTCGGCGCGCAGATCAGGCTGGCCCGCACCAGTTCGGCGTGCTCTTCACCGCCGCCCTGGGCAGCGTGGTCGGGAACCGACAGGCGCACGTACCGGGCCACTCGATCGCCGACCGCATCCTGCAGGTCATCGGTCTCTCGGTGCGGGCGAGCCGAGCGCACGGTAATCAGACGGAGGATGCGCAGCTCTTCCTGCGCCAGGGCCTCGAACAGGTCGACCTCGGGTTCGATGAGCTGCCCCGAGTCGGAGAGCGCGAACACCTTCGCGACCACCGACGGCGGCATGCCCTCCGGGATATCGACCCCTTCGGGCGACACCCACAGCGCGGGCGACAGGATCGAATTGGCCGTCCACTCGCGCGCGAGCGCGAGCAGTTCGGCGCCGTCCTTGCCGCTCGGCAGCAGAATGACCGAGACGGCTCCGCTGCTCCAGAATCCGGAGGCCATCAGATGCCCGAGGTCGGGGCGGCGGCGCGCAGCACCCCGTCGCGAATGTCACGCAGGCAGGTGAGGACTGTGTCCCGGATCTCCCACGTGACCGGATAGGCGAGCACCCTCGTCTCCGGATCCTGTTTGATGACTCCGGAGGTGAACGCATCGATCTCGACGTCGATGAACGCGCGCACCGCCTCCTGCCGCTCTCGCATGGTCTGTGACGGCGTGCCCGCGCGTGCAGGATCCGGAATCGGCGAGGCGTCCGGCATCGTGCCGTAGCTGATCCAGTCGGCAAGAACGTGGCCCGGCTCCGACCCGTCTCCGCCCAGGTCGAGCAGCACGTGGTAGGGGCGCAGCGGCTCCAGTGAGCCCGCGGCGTTTGCCAGCGGCTGCGCGATGATCAGCGACTCCATGACCGCCCCAGGGAAGTCCACCGGCGGGGCGATACCCGGGTAGAGCAACGGGTGCGGGAAGTCGACATAGCCGCGGCGTTCCGCATCCCAGATCTTGAGCTTCGGCCCCTTCTCGCGATCCGTGGCCTCCATATCCAACTGGCCGAGCGCCTTGGCGACGTACCAGCCCCGCAGCATCGCGTCGAACACCTCGGGAGCGGCGGGCGTCGACTCCCGCAGCAGGCGGGCGCGCTTCCACTTCCAGAACGCGGCACGCGAAACGGACGTGCCGGAATCAGCCAGCCAACCCTTCGCGATCGGTGCCATCACCGAGTCGATCACGACCGGCTGACACGGGAAGCTCGACATGGCGAAAATCTCCACCGCGTCCACATTCGCGTCCCTGAACCATTTCGGCGACTTGCTCTCGTCCCACACACCCGCCGCCACCAGTGCGGACTTCGTGATCTCGTACATGTCCGTCCCCGTCTTGAACGGGATCGCACTGACGGTGGGCTCGAAGCTCTTGTCGATCGACTTGCCGTGCACCGTCGACAGAAGGCCGGGGTTCAGACGCACCAGCGGCTCGCTCGCGCCAAGCGCCGCCGTCAGACCCTCGCGGAACGCCTCGCGGCGCCGGCGGAGCTCGTCGGGCTTGACCTGGTCGATGTCGAAGAAGTCGGTGAGCGTGGCGCCGATGTACGAGTCGAACGCGCGACCCTTGCGTAGCATCCACCGCTTGGCGCGCGTCAGGTACTCCTGCGGGTCGTCGTCGAAGGTGAAACGCGGCGCCGAGGTCTTCGCCGCGCGCCGATCCGGGTCGGCGGTTGCCGCGGGAATCCACCCTCGCGGCATCTCGACCGCACTCCACCGAAGGGATGCCTCCGGCTGCTCCGCGGCACTCGGCCCGCGTACCAGTTCACCGATTGCCTCGCGCATCGCGTCATCGAACTTCTTCTTGCCGAAGGTCGCCTCGACGAGGCGATTGAACTCCGTGGGGTACGCCTCGTGCGAGACGAGCAGGCGCTCGTTCGGGGCGGGCGTGTACTTGCGCGGAACGGACGGGTCGCCGAACTTCGGCCAGAACGCGTAGTCGTTCTCGCGCCCGTCGCGAAGCGTGCGGCTGTCGATCTCCTGCCGAAGCGACATGCGAGCCGAGTCGAGCGTCTCGCGCAACGGGTCGATGAAGTCGCTGCGCAGTTCGGCCAGCAGCCCCGAGGCCGCCAGCCGCAGGTTGGCCTCCGACTGCCACTCGAACGACTGCACGACGCGGTCGAGGGCCAACTCGATGACGTCCTGGTCCGGTCGGATGGAGTCCTGATTCGCGGCCTCCGCGAGGTGCTCCTCGACCAGGCTGTGCACGCGCAGGGTCCAGTTCAGATGGGTCTGCGCCTCATCCTTCAGCCCCTCCGAGGCCGAGCGCAGCACGCGCGACAGTTCGCGCAGCAGCGCCACGGTGACCGGCAGACCGTGCTCGGCGATCCACCACTCCAACGTGTCGATGATGTGATCGGGCATCGTCGCGAGCCACTCGTCGAAATTCTCCGAGCGGTTCGTCGTGTCGCGGGCGAGGTACGAAGGCACCAGCTCGTCGCGGAGGTTCAGCAGCCGGGTGCTCCAGGTGCTGCGATCGAGTCCGCCGGTCTTGTCGAGACCCTCCTGCGCCCGCGACAGGACGGTGTGGCGCAACTCCTCGCCGAGCGCGTCGCGCTCCGCCAACGGGCGGATGGCGTCGATGACGTCGTTGCGCTCCTCCGTCTCCTCGTCGAGCTTGACCGCGCGGATGAAGGCGTCGAGCACCTGGCTCTTGCGGTACTCGATCCACTCCTCCTCGGTGCGCTCCTCGAAGCGCGGATCCTTCTCGGTGTGCGCGAACAGCATCCGGTCGATCACCGACCGGGCGAAGCGCTCACTCGCGTAGTCGACGAACTTCTCGCGCCCGAGCGTGACTCGTCCGAAGCCCATCGCGCCGAAGGGCGGTGCCTGGTCCAGGGAACGCATCAACCGCGTCGCATCCGCAAGTTCATTTGCCCCGACGTTCACGTACCAGTTGGTCGTCGCGTAGTCGTCCAGGTTGCCCTGCACCAAGTCATCCGTCATCCACGCGGCCACACTCGCCGAGACCGCGGAGTAGACCTCGCCCTGGGTGCTGAAGGCGACACGGGAGTTCTGTCGCCCGACAATCAGTGGGAACGCCGCGCCCACGCGGTCCCGTGCGCCTCCGTACGACGGGCTCAGGCCGACGCGACGGAATAGTTCACGCGTGGCCGCCGATGGCTCGCGCGTCCAGAATCCGTTCGCCGTCTCGACGACCGTCGCGAGTGCGTTGGCGGGGATGCCGCCGGCGCCGGGGATGTTGTCGAACACATCCGGCGCGTAGAGCAGAGCGAAGAACTGCTCCGCCCAGGTGCTTGGCTTGGCCGATGCCTTCACCGCCTCCAAGACGTCCAGGTACTGACCGGCACCTGACCCGCCCGCGATCGAGGAGATAACGATGCCGGTCGGGCTCGCCGTCGCACCCCCGTCCTGCTTCGCTCCCAAGTGCTCACCGAGTGAGGCGAGCTCGGCGAGCGCACTCGCGTCGTTCATGCGGTCGATCGCCGTCTTGGCGACCTTCGCGATCTCATCGAGCTTGGAGAGCGCGACGGCGCGGCCGACACCGCGGAACTGCCCCGCGCCCTTCGTGACATCGACCGGCACCCGGCTGGGGTCGGGAAGCATGCGTTCGGCCTCGCCACGATGGCCAGAGGCGATCTGCTGACCGTGCATGATCGCCTGGAACACCGTCTCGTACGAGCCGCCGCTCGCCACCATCCCCTTGTAGTCGGTGGCCGGGAGGAACGGCAGTCCGTAGTCGGCGCCGTCCTGAGCGACCGGGGTGTCGAAGTGGATCAGCTGCCAGGCCGTGGGCAGACCTCCGCGCCACCCTGCCTGCTCGAGACGGAGCGTCAGCGCGTGGCGCAGACCGCGAATCGTCTTGCCGCCCGATCCGCCGACTCCGACGATCAAAAACGGTCGCAGCATGTGATGTCTCCCTCGTTGTTCTTCGGTGTCCTGCGTCAGCGCGAACGCGACGGCGGGGGTGGCGGCGGGGTGTCGCCGAAGTCTCGTCGTGCGGGCGGGTCCGCGCTCGGCACGGCGCTTGGAGGCGCGCTCGGAGACGCACCGCCTGCGGGCCCCGCCGGGGGCACGCCCCGCGACGGCGCCGCGGGCGGGCTGTCATCGCGCGTCGTGACCCCACGACGAGAACTCGGCGGCGGCGGTTCGGCGCTTGCCTGCCCGTGACGCGGGGCGGGCGGTGCGCTCGAGTCCGTCGCTCGGCTCCTCGCGCCCGGCACTGCTGGCGCAGCGGCAGACGCCGCACCGCCGGTCGGCGCGGGATGGGAGTCGAACGCTCCTCGGAGCCGGGTGAGCTGTGCGCGCAGCGGTTCCGCGCTCAGCACCTCGGCGACGCGGCGATCGAACGCCGTTGGCCCGCTCTTCTCCATGCGCGTCCAGACGACAAGCGTTCCCGGGACCCGTTCATCGCCCCGCGCGGCGGCAGCGAGCGACGCCGCCGGGGCAACGAAGCCCCACACCGCACCCATGTCGCCGTTGAATCCGGCGATCGCGCCCTTCGCCTGCGCCGATCGACGAGACGCGGGGAGGAATCCGGCCGGACCGAGAATTGCCCTGCCGTCCGCCGGAACGATCTCGGCCCACGGCGTGCCGAACGGGTTCAGCGAAACGCGAGCTCGAATCGTTCCCAGCGCCGGATCGGTGACCGTGCGCGCATCGGGCTCGTTCGGCTGGAACTTGAAGACATCGGAGCCGAAGCTCTGACCGATCAACGGCTCACCCACGCGATCGTAGACGCGACCGTCAGCCGCGATCGACGCCGGGATCTGCGCCCGGCGAAGGTTCGCGCCGCGGTTGATCCGGCTCGTCCACCAGTTCAGCAGCCAGAGCAGCACCAGCGGAAGCGCGAGGCCGGCGAGCAGCAGCAGTAGGAAGCTCGCCCCGAACGCCCAGGCGTCGAGCGGGCGGCTGGAGCTGAACTCGATCGGGAGTTCCCCCTCGATGGCTCCGCCGTCCGCCGACTCGTACCGAACCGGAAGCACGGCAGAGATCTCACTGTTCGCCGCGGTCCGGTTCGCCGCCGACACGGCGATGTCGACCTCGGCGTCGACCTCCAGGCATTCCCCGTCGACGTCGACCGACCATGCCCAGCCCTCGGCGCGGTCGGCGGAGTCGCTGACGACGGTCGGGACGAGGCCCTCCGGGAAGCAGACGCGACCGGTGCCACCGTCCGCGGGCGGCAGTACGGTCACGATGCCCTCGGCGGCACCATCCGCGCCGACGAGCTCTGACAGCTGGAGCGAGGACGGAGACAGCGTGGGGTACTGAGCCGGCAGCGTCACCACGACGGCGCGGCGTGCCGTGACCGGCGCAAGCGGCGTCTGCGACGGACGCGTCGTCACGTCGACGAGCGCCGCTTCGAGCAGCAACTCGCCGGAGGCCTCCGCCGCCGCGTAGTGGAACGCGAACTCCCCCGTCACCGGGTCGAACTCGATGGCATCGGGTGACACCGACTGCGAACCCGACGCCGTCGCGGTCGCGAGCGTCAGGCGGAAGTCGTAGGCGTCCAGCGGAACGACCCGATCGTCGTCGCGAAGGATGCGTCCCCTCAGCGTGTTGTCGGCGCCTGCCAAAAAGGTGGCCGGCTCATCCAATTCGAGAACCAGGCCGCCGAAAAAATACAGATTGTCACTGCCGCCGGTCGTCGACTCCCACGACCACCTGCCGACGTCACCGGCGTCGCGCGGCGCGACCGTGATGCGCGAGGCGCCGCCCGACTCGTCCAGCGTGAACCCGGCGCCCGCCGCGTCACCGGCGGAGATGGTCTCGCCGTTGGGGGACGTCAAGCGCCAGTCGCGGGAGCCCGTCACGATCGCGAACTGCGAGATGCCCGCATCGACATCGAACGTGCCATCGGCATTGAACGGCGACGCGAAACCACCCGAGACCACCGTGCCGAGCTGAAGGAACACGAGCGCAAGATCGGCAGCGCTGCTGGCCTCGAGGTGGACCCCCGACACGTATCCCTCGGGAAGCGGATACTCGCCGCAGGTCACCTGCGAGCCGCGCACCTCCCCCGCGCCTTCCACCAGCGCCCGCATGTACGGGGCGTTCTCCACGTCGCGCGGCGTGAATGCGGCGCCGGGAACCTGGAGCAGCACTGCGATGACGACGACGCCCGACTGACGAAGCTCGTTGAACGGCCCCAGCCCCCAGCGCGGCTGGCCACCCGGCCGGATCTGCGCGCCGCAGAGGTCGTTGAGTGCGGCATCGTCGTCGGCTCCATCAACGCTTCCGCTCAGGTTGATGCCCCCGTCGGTGAGCCACACCATGGCCTGACAGCCGTCCGACTGCGAAGCGCGCTGCACCAGCAGCTTCTGCGCCGACGACACCGCGACGGCCCAGTTCGTCCAGCCCAGCGAGTCCTGGTTGCGGATCGCCTTACGAACGCGATCGGCCTGCGAATCGACCGATCCCGTCTCCACGGTCGTCCACGGAATGGACGCCACGAAATCGGTGCCGAAGAAGCCGACCGCGTAGCTGAGCTCGAGATCGTCGCGGAGCGTGCCGAGCTCTCGCAGGCTGTTGGCGATCAGGTCGGCCCGCACGATACCCGGATCGGTGTCAGCGAGGCTGCCCGACGCATCCATCAGGTAGTAGACGTCCAGCTGAGATTCGCTGGCGAGGCACTCGCGCAGGTCGCCGATGCCGTCTTCACCCGCGGCGCTGAGCAGCGGAGTCGCGGTGATCGCCGCATCGGCGGTCGTCGTGCCGACGGCCAGCGTTCCGGCCGACAAGCCGAGCACGAGCGCAGCGCGAAGCAGTTTGCCCGACCAATTCACCACTCAGAATCCCCCCGCGAACAAGTTGGCGATGTTGGCGATGTGCCACACCGCCGGGAGAAAGCTGAACCCCACGATGTATCGCAGGCCGGTGGCGTACGCCGGTCGAAGCGCGAAGTTGCGGTCCCGGAGTCCGCGCCGTTGCGCGACTCGGTCCCAGGTAAGCGCGCCGATCGTCAATACCGGGGTGAGCACGTAGCCTGCGACGCTCAGCGGCCAGGTGCCCAGCTCCGCGAAGGGCGGTTGTGTCGCGGTCGTCGAGAATGTCCAAACGGCCAGGATCACGCTCAGAATCAACGACAGCAGTCCGAGCTGCAGCGGGACAGCACTGGCGACAGATGCTTTCGCTGCCGCGACTCGCGCCGGGCGCGAAACAGTCGGCGGACTGGCTGTCATATCAGAACTCCCTCGGAACCCCCTCGAAACCAAGTGGGAATTCGCACTCTATCGGAAGCGAGGGGGCCTCGACTCCGCCCCAAATCGGGGGAAGCCTCGTGACAGCGCCGTCGGCCCGGGAGTTTACATGCGCGCAATGTTCCGAGGCCAAATCTAGTCGAGCGCAACTCGAAATGTCGGCGGCACCCCTCACACTCATCGAGCCCCAGCACCGCCATGGCCGTCAGCGATCCGAGGAGCCCCATGACCGACCCGAACTACACCGCCCTGCTGCTCGTCATCGACCGGTCCGGCTCGATGATCACCATCCGCGACGAAATGGTCGACGCGCTCAACGGCCTGCTCGCCGAGCAGTCCACCCTCGACGGGCTCCTCACCGTCGACGTCGTCATCTTCGACGGCGTCATCGAGCACACCCACACCATGGCCGACGCGCGCACGGTGCGCATCGAACTCGAGCCCCGCGGCGGCACCGCCCTCATGGATGCCCTCGGCGCATCCATCCAGATCTTCGGCCAGCAGCTCGCCGCCCTGCCCGAGCACGCCCGCCCCGAAACCGTGCAGGTCATCATCGTCACGGACGGCCACGAGAACTCCAGCCGCGAATACGACCACGACATGGTGCGCGAGCTGATCACCCGGCAGACCGAGCAGTACAACTGGGACTTCGTCTTCCTCGGCGCCAACCAGGACGCTGTGCTTACCGCCCGCGACCTCGGCATCGGCCGCGACTCCGCCCTCACCTACGACGCCGGCGCCGACGGGGTGCGCGGAATGAGCCGTTCGACCAGCCGCTACATGCGGGATGTGCGGGCCAAGCGGAAGCGCGGGTTCGACGAGGGTGAGCGCGGGGAGGCTCGCGGGGCGTAGTCCGGGCCGTGCGTCGGGCGATCTGCTGCGGCCGAAAGCTATCGCGATCCGAACCACAACTGGGCTACTCTCACGATCATGTCGCCGACGTTGACCCCCGCAGAACTCGCCCGCGAACTGTCCGTTCCGGCGAAGCGCATCCGCTCGTACCTGCGCTCGGAGTACGGTCGGCTGAAGTTCCCCGAGACCCGCTGGCATTTGGACGCGGCTCAAGCGAACGACGTCCGCGACCACTTCTCGACTCCCCGCCCGAGGTGAGCGAGAAGATGCCCCTCAACTCGACAGACCAGGCACGACTCCGCCTCACGGTGTTCGCGGCGCTGGAGCGCTTCCTCGATCTCCGCGGCGGCTTCGCCACGCGCGACGAGCTCTTCAATTTCACAATCGATGGCGCCCGCTTCCCGCTCATCGATTACACCCGCGGCATCCGCAACCCCGTCGAACTCGACGCCACGCTCTCCGTCGTCAGCTCGCTCGACGGGCCGTACCCCGACCGCGTTGACCCGGCCACGGGGCTGCTCGAGTACGCGTTCCGCGAAGGCGACAGCTTCGCGGGCGACAATCGCAAGCTGCGCGTCGCGATCGACCAGCACGCCCCGATCATCGTGTTTCGCAAGCCGATGCCGAACATCTACGTTCCCGTCTTTCCTGCGTACGTGGTGGGCGCAGGCGCCGACGACCGGCACGTCCTCATCGCCCTCGACGAAGGCATGGGGCAGGTCTACCGCAACGGCGTGCGCCCGGTGTTCGAGAAGCGGTACGTCGAGCGGGTCGTGCAACAGCGGCTCCACCAGCCCCTGTTCCGCGCCCGTGTGATGGCCGCGTATCAGAAGACCTGCGCGATCTGCCGCCTGAAGCATCCCGAGCTGTTGGATGCGGCACACATCGTCGCCGACGCGGATGAGGCAGGCGTGCCGACGGTGACCAACGGACTCGCGCTGTGCAAGATCCATCACGCCGCCTACGACCAGAACCTGCTTGGAATCTCGCCCGACTACGTCGTGCACCTGGACCGTGCCCTGCTGGATGAGGTCGACGGCCCCATGCTGCGACACGGACTGCAGGACATGCACGGAATCGAGCTCACGGTTCCCGCACGTCCTGGTGAGCGCCCGGATCGCGACTCGCTCGCGGCGCGGTTCGAGGGCTTCGGCGTCTGACTCGCTAGAGCCCCACGAAGTCCCGCACCCAGCCACGGATCTCGCCGAGACACGCATCGTCGACCCGGCCGGCCACCGCGAGCAGCCTCGCGCGTGACACCGTCAGCGGCTGCTCGGTTACCGCGAAGCTCGGCGCATCAAGCCCGGTCGGGCCGGCCAGGCGCACGTGATTCGACCAGCCCCGATCGCGCGTCGTGACCGGCACCACGATCGCCAACGAATCGACGACGTCGAGGTACTCCTCCCCCGCGATCACCACGAGCGGGCGACGGCCCGCATACTCCCGGCCAGCCGAGTCCCCGAGGTCGGCCCAGACAACGTCGCCGGAATGCAGTTCGAGCACGAGGTCAGGATGCGTCGGCGGGCAGGTCGGCGACGGCCGCAGCCTCGGCATTCGTGTACTCGACCGCCAGTTCGGCGCGCTGGGAGGGAGTGAGCGCCGCACGCTCGGCGCGCATCTGCCGGAAACGCTCGGCCCGGTCTCGCTCGGCGATCAGGTGCTCGATGAAGCCCGCGACGGTGATGTCGCGCGAGCGCGCCTCGGCATTGAGCTTGTCGCGAAGTTCACTCGGAACCTTGATCGTTGTCGCCACCATGCGAGTAGTATACCCGCGGCATACCAGTTCGCACCGTACCCCCACAACGCGGCATAGCGCAGCCTCGCCGCACATCTGAGGATGGTTCTAGTATCGGCGTGACTGGGGGTGCGGCATGGGGGCAGGCGACTCTGCGCGCGTCGAAGCGGAACGTCAGCTTCTGGTGCGCGATGCGCACGCCCAGGCTGCACGCGATGCGGAGGCCGATGCGGCTCGATGGATGGCCGCCTACCGCACCGAGAAGCGCACCGCCGAGGCGCTCGCCCCGCTGACCGCGCACGGCTACCACCTGCTCGCCGACCGGCAGTGGCCGGGCAGCCGACGAGCCCAGGTCGACCTCGTCGTCATCGGCCCGTCCGGGGTCTTCATCGTCGACACCAAGGCGTGGGCCGACGTCTATCTGGCGGCCGGGCGCGTGTTCCGCGACCAAGCTGACGTCACTGACGAGTTCGACAAACTCGTCTCGCTCACCCTCGACACCGAGGCGGCGCTCGCCGAGATTGGACTCGCCCCCGGCGAGGTGCACGCCGTCGTCGCGTTTGCGGGCAAGAAGAACATCCGCGGCGAGGTGGGCGCGGTCGACCTGATCGGCGACGTCGATGTCGCCCGCCACGTGCTGAAGCGCGGGCAGCGCCTCACCGCCAACCAGGTCAACTCGGTGCTGCGCGTGTTGACCGAGTTCTTCCCCGTCGTCGGCGCCCCCGCCCCCGCCAACGTCACCCTGCCCGAGCCGATCGCGCCCTCCCCCGCGACGACGCTGGACATCCCGGATCTCCCCTCCGCCGACGAGGTGCAGGCGCTCCACCTGGAGAGCATGCTCGCCCCGCCGATCGAAGAGTGGATGGCGTTCCTGCATCCCGATCAGGCCAAGCTGGTGCGCCGCAGCTTCGGGGGCCCCGCCCGCATCCGCGGCGCCGCCGGTACCGGCAAGACCGTGGTCGGACTGCACCGTGCCGCCTACCTCGCCCGCACCCGCCCCGGCAAGGTTCTCGTCACGACCTACGTGCGAACTCTGCCCGCCGTGCTCAAGAATCTGCTGACCCGCCTCGCGCCCGAGATCACTGACCGTGTCGAGTTCGTCGGCGCCCACGCGTTCGCGTTGCGGGTGCTGAAGGAACGTGGAGTGGCCGTCCGGCTCGACGGACGCAAGGCATCCGACGCGTTCTCGACCGTCTGGCGAACGAGCAGCGGCGACCTGAAGCGTCTCGAGAAGAACACGGACTACTGGAAGGAGGAAATCGAGAGCGTCATCAAGGGCCGCGGGTTCACGGTCTTCGAGCAGTACGCGGACTGCGCGCGGATCGGACGCAAGCGGCGCCTCACCGTCGACCAGCGACGCGAAGTGTGGGATCTCTACACGGCCTACGAGCATGAGCTGCGCCGACTGCGCATCAACGACTTCGCCGACGTCATCCTGCTTGCCGAGCGCGAGCTGCAGCGTGAACCCCTTGACGGCTATTCGGCGGTGATCGTCGACGAGGCACAGGACCTCTCCTGCGCCATGGTGCGCATGATGTGGGCGGTGGCGGGCGATGGCCCGGATGCCTTCACCTTGATCGGTGACGGCCAGCAGACCGTCTACCCCGGCGGCTACTCGCTCGCCGAGGTCGGCATCTCACTCGCCGGTCGCGGCGTCGTGCTCGACGTCAACTACCGCAACACCGCCGAGATTCTGGTGACCTGTCCCGGGTTTTCCGGA
>NZ_DCMW01000019.1:263415-299258 GCF_002321605.1 Microbacterium sp. UBA1612 | reverse complement strand
TCACCTATCCGTGCAGCAGTCCCCACCCGTGATTCTCGAACGCGGTCATCAGCGATGATGTTTGCTCGCGTTTGGGCGATGAGCGCGCGAGACGGTACCAGCACACACGTTCGGCTCTGAAGATCCGAGGCGACTTTATCGATGAGCATCTCAGATTTCCCGTACGAGGTCGGCGCTACGACGATCGCGTCAGATTCACGTGAATTGAACTCCCGGAGCTCCATCTGGCCTCGCGTGCGATAAATCGTCCGCGCTGCTCCCGGCTCAACGAAGTTGGTGGCGTGCGCGGCGAAGAATACGTCCGCAAGAGAAGTGTCTTCGACGAGGTCGGGGTGGAGTCGCTTGATTGCGGTCACGAGAGGAATCAAGTCCCGAGACTGGGCAATATCTCGAAGCGGCTCATAGTCGCCGGTAATCTCGCCATACTGCAGGAAGATGCGGTACCCCAACCTTTGAACCGCGTCCTCACTCGAGCGCGACATGAACACCCCGAATCGCAGAATGTCCACGAACTCGGCGTCGGTCATCACGGCACCCGTGATGAGCTTCGCATAGAGGTCAGCGAAGTTGGATCCCTCCAGGTTGCGGCTATTTCGAACCCGTCGGAGAGTCAGGTCAACTGAGTTAGGCATTCGCTACCTCACGCAGGTATTCGATGACCGCTTCGAGGGCGTCCTGCTGGATGACGAGGATCTTCGACTCGCTGAACTGATCACTCGAAGCAATCGTCTCAACGATCCTTTCGACCCCCGCGGTCGTAACGATGCAATGGCCGAGTTCGTGCATCACGGCGCCAGCAAGCAGAACCCGCTTAGTCACGGTCCCGCCCCTTCGTACGGTCTCGCTGTCGCTGCGCAACAGCTCGCGGGCGGTCGTAGCAAGGCCGAGCTCGAGAGTGAGACGCGTGTCGATGAGCGCTGCGTCCCACCGCGAGAGCAGGCTCACGTCGTCGAGCATCGCTGCCAATGAGGACGCGGCCGTATCGATTAATGCCGCCGCCTTCTCGTCCGCGTCGCTGCCTGAAGCCACTTCGCCGGACTTCACCTCGCCGTACCAGATGGCGGACTCACTAGAACCGAGGAAAGTGAGATCAAAGCCCTTCTTGATACTCCGCTCTTCCTTATTGAAGTAGACAGCCGCGGACGTCAATTCTGAGTGCAGCAGCGGCATGAGCACGTGGACGATCAACTCCCCCGCCATGCCGAGTTGCGTCTTGCGGGGTTTGGGATTGTAGCGCTCGAGAAACTCCGTCACGGTCTTCTCAAAGGAGTAGAAGTCAGCGTCCTCACTCACCGTCGTCGCGCCGTAGCAGTACTCGGCAAGCCGGTCGCGCACATGCGTGCGAAAGTCGTCCGAGATCGCGCGCACGATCACAAGGGTTGCACCCTGAGTGTGTTCGACTTCGATCCCGTCCACGACACGACCGTATTGGTTGCCGCGCCATGACTACGGCATCGCTCTGCCGTGTCGCGCCGCCACCGGCGCGCGAGGATCCCACTCCCGCGCTATGCCCGGATGGCGATCGACGAGGAACGTGCGGCAGATTCAGTCGCTCGAGGTTGGACGAATCGCTCCGTCAGACGTATCACTCAATAGAGGGGTTCACAACGAAAGCATGCGGAACGGAGACGACATGAATCTCGATGAAGTGGAGAAGGCGGACGGCAGTGTGGAGTTCTTCATTGCTGCGGACTCACCGCATGAAGAAAGGCACGTCGCGACAGTCGCGCTGAGCGACGGGGCTTGGGAGGTCACGCCCGCCCCGTTCATCTCTTGGAGCGGGCTGCGCGGCCGCCTCCTGACGAAGGAAAGCGCGCTGCGTCACGTGCGCGACGTGGCGAGTAGCGGCCCGTCAGGGGACTGATCTAGAGCTTGGGGTTGGTGCTCGCGCAGTTGACTTCCACAGTTGCCTGCACGAATCGGCCCGCGTAGCGGGCGGTGCCCGCATGAGGATCCCGCCCGCCATCGAGGGGGCCTGGACGGCCGCTGATCGTGGCTTTGAACCACCGGCGTGTGGCGCTGTCCCCTAGCCAGCCGACTCGCCGCGCGCCGGTAGCCTGAGAGCACCCGAGGTCATCAACATGAGTGCGCCGCATGGGGCGCGGGGAGAAGTACAAGTCAATGACGCCGACCACCAAAGAGTCCCAGCGCACAGAACTGCACAAGACCATCTGGCGAATCGCGAACGACCTGCGCGGGTCGGTCGATGGCTGGGACTTCAAGAGCTACGTGCTCGGCATGCTCTTCTACCGCTTCATCTCTGAGAACCTCGCGGCGTACATCAACAAGGGTGAGCACGAGGCTGGCGAGGCCGACTTCAACTACGCACGTCTCCCCGACGCGCAGGCTGAGTTCGGTCGCAAGGAGACGGTCTCCGAGAAGGGCTTCTACGTCCTTCCGTCTGAGCTATTTGAAAACGTGCGCAGGCGTGCTGCGACAGACCCGAATCTGAATGAAACGCTCGAGCGAGTATTCAAGAACATCGAGGGCTCTGCGGTGGGCACCGACAGCGAGGACGACCTCAAGGGGCTCTTCGATGACCTCGACGTGAACAGCTCCAAGCTCGGCAACACCGTCGCCAAGCGCAACGAGAAACTCGTGAAGCTCCTTGATGCGATCGGCGACCTGCCGCTCGGAAACTTCGAGGACAACTCGATCGACCTCTTCGGTGACGCCTATGAGTACCTGATGCAGATGTATGCCTCGCAGGCTGGCAAGTCTGGTGGCGAGTACTACACGCCGCAGGAGGTTTCCGAGGTGCTCGCGCGCATCACCGTGATAGGCAAGGAGCGCGTCAACAAGGTCTATGACCCGGCGGCCGGTTCGGGCTCGCTGCTGCTGAAGTTCGCCAAGGTTCTCGGCCGTGAGAACGTCGGCGGGTTCTTCGGTCAGGAGATCAACCTGACCACGTACAACCTTGCGCGAATCAACATGTTCCTTCACGACCTCAACTACGAGAAGTTCAACATCGCGCACGGCGACACGCTCACCGACCCGCAGCACTGGGACGACGAGCCATTCGAGGCGATCGTCTCCAACCCGCCATACTCGATCAAGTGGGAGGGCGACGCCAACCCGCTCCTGATCAATGACGAGCGCTTCGCGCCGGCCGGCGTGCTCGCACCGAAGTCGAAGGCCGACCTCGCCTTCACGATGCACATACTGAGCTGGCTCGCGGTCAACGGCACAGCCGCGATCGTCGAGTTCCCTGGAGTGCTATACCGTGGGGGAGCGGAGCAGAAGATTCGCAAGTACCTCGTCGACAACAACTACGTCGATGCTGTTATCCAGTTGCCGCCGGACCTCTTTTTCGGCACCACGATCGCGACCTGCATCATCGTGCTCAAGAAGTCCAAGACAGACAACTCGGTGCTCTTCATCAATGCTTCGGACGAGTTCAAGCGCGCCGGCAACAAGAACAAGCTGACGCCGGACAACCAGCAGAACATTCTCGGTGCGCTCGAAGACCGAGTCGACGTCGATCACTTCGTGAAGCTCGTGCCGAACGAAGACATCGCGGCGAACGACTACAACATCGCCGTGTCCTCGTACATCGAGGCCGAGGACACCCGGGAGATTGTCGACATCACAGAACTGAACGCAGAGATCGGGCGCATTGTCTCCCGACAGGTCGAGTTGCGGGCCTCGATCGATCGAATTGTCGCTGACCTGGAGGGCTCCGCGTGAGTCACATCGACGAGTTGATCCAGGATTTCTGCCCTAATGGCGTGGAGTTCGTGCCGCTTGGCGAGTTGCTCGCGTATGAGCAGCCGACCAGGTACCTCGTCGCCTCAACCGCGTACAGCGACTCCTTTGCCACGCCCGTTCTTACGGCGGGCCAGACGTTCATCCTCGGTAGAACCGACGAAACCAACGGTGTCTATCCTGCGTCGGCTACGTCGCCGGTGGTCATCTTCGACGACTTCACTACCGCTTTCAAGTGGGTCGACTTTCCGTTCAAGGCCAAGTCCTCTGCTATGAAAATGCTCACGCCGAAGGATTCGGCCCGCGCGCTCCTGCGGTTTGTCTATTACGTCATGCAGACGATTCGCTACGAGCCGCAGGACCATACCCGGCAATGGATCGGTACCTACTCGGGCTTCCGCGTACCAGTGCCGCCTCTCGAGGTTCAGCGGGAGATCGTCAGAGTCTTGGATCAGTTCACTCAGCTGGAGGCGGAGCTGGAGGCGGAGCTGAAGGCTCGACGCGTTCAGTACGATTTCTATCGCGATTCGCTTCTCACATTCCCAGCGGATACCCCCCTCGCGCCACTTGGCGAGTTGGGGACGATCTTCGGCGGCCTCACGGGCAAGTCGAAGGCCGACTTCTCAGATGGGAACGCTCGCTACGCCACCTATACGAACGTCTTCAACAACATCGCGCTGAACATCGAGGCGAATGACTTCGTGCGAGTGGGTAGTGATGAGCGACAGCGGTCGCTTGCCTATGGTGACGTGATCTTCACGGGATCGTCTGAGTCGCTCGAAGAGGTTGGCATGACCTCAGTTGTCACACGGCAGCTAACCGAGCCGCTCTACCTCAACAGCTTCTGCATCGGCTTCAGAATGAACGATGCCTCTCTACTGAATCCTGAGTTTGCAAAGCATCTCTTCCGCTCTGGTCCGCTACGAGCGCAGATAACCAAGACTGCGAATGGCGTCACGCGCATCAACGTGTCGAAGGTACGACTTGCCAAGATTCTGGTGCCCGTTCCTCCAACGGCCGACCAGGAGCGCATCGCCCGCATCCTCGATCTCTTCGAGGTCCTGACAGGTGACTTGCGTATCGGACTTCCGGCTGAGATTGCTGCCCGCCGCAAGCAGTACGAGTACTACCGTGGCCGGCTCCTTACGTTTGAGGAGGCCGCGGCATGAGTGAAGCCACTCCACGCAAGTACGACCCGGTCGCAGTCTCTGCCGAATCGACCGTCGTCGCAGAGTACATTCCAGACGCCCCCGCCTCGGCTGCCTATCAATCAGAGTCCGCGCTCGAACAGGAGCTGATCCGACTCCTCGAGTCCCAGGCATACGAGTATCTGCCGGTCACATCCGAGGCGCAGCTTGTCGCGAACCTGCGCGCGCAACTCGAATCGCTGAACCGCATCACCTTCTCCGACGCAGAGTGGGCGGACTTCTTCGACAATAGGATCGCTGGCAAGAACGACGGCATCGTCGAGAAGACCGTGCGCATTCAGGAGGATCACGTTCAGCTACTGAAGCGTGATGACGGTTCGACAAAGAACATCACGCTGCTGGACAAGCAGAACGTCCATAACAACCGCCTTCAGGTCATCAACCAGTACGAGATGGGTCAGGGCGAGGGCGGCGCGAACTTCGCGAACCGCTACGACGTGACGGTGCTCGTCAATGGGCTGCCGATGGTACATATCGAGCTCAAGCGTCGTGGCGTCGACATTCGCGAGGCCTTCAACCAGATCAACCGCTACCAGCGCGACAGCTTCTGGGCCAGCTCGGGTCTTTTCGAGTACGTCCAGCTGTTCGTGATCAGCAATGGCACGCTGACGAAGTACTACTCGAACACGACGCGCAACGCGCATCTGAAGGAGGGGCAGAGGGCTGGCAAGGGTCGCAAGACGTCGAACTCGTTCGAGTTCACGTCGTGGTGGGCGGATGCGCAGAACAAGCCGATCCAGGATCTGACGTCATTCACGAAGACGTTCTTTGCCAAGCACACGCTGCTCAACATCCTCACGCGCTACTGCGTGCTCACTGCGGACCATCTGCTGCTAGCCATGCGCCCGTACCAGATCGTCGCCACTGAGCGGATCCTGCAGCGCATCGATGCCTCAACCAACTACAAGCAGCTCGGCACTGTTACCGCAGGCGGCTACGTCTGGCACACGACGGGTTCCGGCAAGACCCTGACGAGCTTCAAGACCGCACGGCTTGCATCCAAGTTGCCGAGCGTCGACAAGGTGCTGTTCGTCGTGGACCGCAAAGACCTCGACTATCAGACGATGCGCGAGTACGACCGCTTCGAGAAGGGTGCGGCCAACTCCAACACCTCGACGGCCGTGCTGAAGAAGCAGCTCGAAAACCCGAACGCGCGGATCATCATCACGACGATCCAGAAGCTGTCGACCTTCATCAAGGCCAACAAGGGTCACGCGATCACGAACGACCACGTCGTGATCATCTTCGACGAGTGCCACCGCTCGCAGTTCGGTGACATGCACACCGACATCACGCGCGCCTTCAAGCGCTACAACCTCTTCGGGTTCACCGGCACCCCGATCTTTGCGGTCAACGCGGGCGCTGGCGGCAACTCGCAGTTGAAGACCACCGAGCAGGCCTTCGGCGAGAAGCTGCACACCTACACGATCGTCGATGCCATCACCGACAAGAACGTGCTGCCGTTCCGGATTGACTACGTCAACACCGTCAAGGTCGGCACCATCGTCGACAAGCAGGTGTCGGCCATCAATACAGAGAAGGCGCTGCTGGCGCCGGAGCGCATCAGTCAGGTCGTTCAGTACACGCTGGAGCACTTCGATCAGAAGACCAAGCGTTCCTCGAGCTACGAGCACTCCGTCGTGACGAACGTCGCCGAGTCGACGCGAGTCCGGCGTCAAGCCGAGGCCGTCCGTGAGCGCAAGCGCGTGCGCGGCTTCAACGCGATCTTCGCAACCGCCTCGATCGATGCGGCGCGTCGGTACTACAACCACTTCTCGATTCAGCAGCAGGACGTGGCTCCGGAACGCCGCCTCAAGATCGGTCTGATCTATTCCTACGGCGCCAACGACGCCAGCGATGACGGCATTCTCGACGACGAGGCCTTCGACACGGATGCGCTGAGCACGGACGCGCGCGGCTTCCTCGAAGACGCCATCCAGGACTACAACGACATCTTCGGGACGAGTTACGACACCAGCGCGGACAAGTTCCAGAACTACTACAAGGACCTCTCGCAGCGGCTGAAGAACCGGGACCTCGACCTCGTGATCGTGGTCAACATGTTCCTCACCGGCTTCGACGCGACGACCTTGAACACGCTCTTCGTAGACAAGAACCTGCGCGCGCACGGCCTAATCCAGGCCTACTCGCGCACCAACCGCATCCTCAACTCGGTCAAGACGTACGGCAACATCGTTGCCTTCCGCGACCTTGAGGAAGAGACCAACGCCGCCCTCGAACTGTTCGGCAACAAGGACGCCCGCGGTGTCGTGCTCCTCAAGCCGTACGGCGACTACTACGGCGAGTACGCCGAGAAGGTCAACGAGCTGCTGGCATCCTTCCCACTCGGGCACCAGATCATCGGCGAGGCTGCGCAGAAGGAGTTCATCCAGCTGTTCGGGCAGATCCTGAGGCTCGAGAACATCCTCACCTCGTTCGACGACTTCGCCGGGCACGAGATCCTCACCGAGCGCCAGGGCCAGGACTACCGCAGCGTCTACCTCGACCTGTACGCCGAGTTCCGCAAGTTCAAGGACACGGACAAGGAGCTCATCAACGACGACGTTGTCTTCGAGATCGAGCTGATCAAGCAGGTCGAGATCAACGTCGACTACATCCTGATGCTCGTGCAGAAATACCGCAGCCAGCACGGCGATGGCGAGGACAGGGAGATCCGCGCCGAGATCTCCCGCGCCGTCGACGCCAGCCCGACACTGCGCAACAAGAAGGACCTCATCGAAGCGTTCGTCGACTCCGTCTCGGTCGACGGTGCTATCGACGAGGAGTGGCGGGCGTTTATAGCGGCCAAGCGCGAGGCCGAACTCGAGGCCATCATCGAGGACGAGCGGCTCCGCGCCGACGCCACTCGCGCATTCATCGAGATCGCGTTCCGTGACGGTGCGCTCCGCACGACCGGAACCGCAATCACCAAGGTGCTCCCGCCGGCGTCCAGGTTCGCGCCGGACGGCGGGCACGGGGAGAAGAAGCAGCGCGTGATTGAGCGGCTCGGGGTGTTCTTCGAGAGGTTCTTCGGTCTGGGGGCGGGGAGTTCTACTTAGGTCACGATCCGAGGCGGCGAGCCAGTTGGCAGCCCACTCGTTGCACGAAAAAGTCCCCTCCGCGGGCTACGCCCGTTCGTGGATACGAGGTGGACGCTATGGAACCAGACGGCCTCGGAACGAGTGGTTCTACCGCGAGCAACGAGCAGCGGGGTGAAACGGGAATGCAGCGTGATCGCGGGCATCCATGTCGGCGGTCTGTGCAATTCTTCAATCGACGTCGCGAGCGCCGCGACGAGGGGAGAGTGCCATGGCTGTTCGAGTCACGCACGTTCGGTTCTCCGGGCAGGAGAAGACGCACCAGACCATCGTTCGTTACGCGTGGACCAACACCGCGACGGGCTCAACCGGGGACAACGACAAGCCTTCGATGGTGAGCTTCGCCGACAGCAAGAAGAACAAGGTCGTAGTCGGCACTGGCACGAATGAGGTGCAGGTCGGAGCCGTGCACCCGGAGGGCGGCCAGCCGTACCTGCGCACGTACGCCGACGGCAAGTGGACTAACAACCTGCTCAGTCTTCCGACGTTCTAGTCCTTCGTGGCGGCGTAAGCCTCGAAACTCGCGATGTCGCGGAGGCGGACATCTACCGACTAGATTTCGGGGCGCCACCCCGCTCAGGTCTGCCATCGACGACCCGCTAGGTTCCGCATCCGGGCAATGCCCGTTAGGGATCGAATGTGGCGAAGCATTTGCGACCGCCGGGCATTGTGACGTAACGACGGCGACCTTCTTCGTGCGATCCATCACAGTCCCCTCGCCTGGCCGAGGTCCTGTTGCAGCTGATTCATCAGTTGCTAGTGATGTCCCGCGGCGCTGACAGTATGGAGGAGTTCCGACAGTAGGAGGCATGGTGGCTGAGACGCGCGCGTGGGTGGTCCGCGGAGGCAGCAAAGGTGAAAGTGATCAGCTCTTCTTGGCAAAGAACCTCGTTGGTATTGGATTCGACACCTTCGGCGACCTCACCTCGGTCACCAGCCGCGACGCGATGAAGGCGCTAGCAGTAAAGGCGCTGCCGGAAGCGAAGGAAGCATCGGCATACAACTACGCGGCGCAAGCATGGGCGTTCCGCGGTCGTATCGAAGTCGGCGATCTCGTCGTCGTCCCGCTGAAGAACTCTCCTCACGTCGCCATCGGGCGCATCGCGGGTGACTACGAGTACGCCCCTGACGGCCTCGGCAAAGTGCATCACACCCGCACTGTCGAATGGCTTCGGACCGACATCCCGCGCACTGTTATCGGGAAAGATCTGCTCTACTCCATCGGCGCGTTCTCGACCGTCGTGCAGGTGCAGCGTAACGACGCAGCGTACCGCCTCGGAGTGCTCGCGGCGTCCGATGATGCGGAAGACCCCGGCGAGCGGTCTGGTGCTGTACCGAAGCCCGTGGCGGCCTCGGCCGCGGCCGACGATGCGGACTTGGAGGACGCCGCGACCGAGTCCGGGTTTGACATCGACGCCTACGTATCCGACCGCATCACCGCGCGCATTCGTGAACGCTTCGACGGTCACCGACTGTCGCAGCTCGTCGGCGCGATCCTTGAAGCGGAGGGGTTCGTTGTGCAGGTGTCACCTCCCGGCGCCGACGGCGGCGTAGACATCCTGGCAGGGCGCGGCTTGTTCGGCATGGATGCGCCCCGCGTCGTCGTGCAGGTCAAGTCTGAGCCGAAAGCAGTGAGCGACACGGTCGTCTCGCAGCTCCACGGCGCGGTGGCACGGAACGCGGCGGACCAGGGTCTCCTGGTCGCGATGGGCGGTGTCACGAAGCCCGCAGAGCGGGAACTCGTGGGCCAGAAGTTCCGTGTCGCAGTCTGGGATGCCGACCGCCTCCAGCGCGCCATCTTCGAGAACTACGAATCGCTGCCCGCCGACGTGAAGGCGGACCTGCCGTTGCGTCGCGCGTGGGTGCTCGCCGAGTAGGCACGACCGATATGCCGAAAGCCAAGGCGAACGCCCGCGACTCATCACACGGTGCCCCTGGAGGGACTCGAACCCCCAACCGTTTGCTTAGGACGCAACTGCTCTTCCATTGAGCTACAGAGGCTGGCCGCAGAAGTCTACCGGCCGAGGCGCGGCGGTCCGGCGCGTCAGCGGAAGTTCCGCGCGTTGTGGGGCACATCCACCCGCAGGTCGTCGAAGCGGTCGGCGAGCAGATTCGTCACGCCCTCGACCGAGCGCTCCAGCATGCCCCGCACGATAAGCGCGGGCGCATCGCGCACGACCCGCCGATACCTGTTCCACACCCCGACCGAGCAGATCACGTTCACGAGGCCGTGCTCGTCTTCGAGGTTGATGAAGGTCACCCCGGATGCCGTCGCCGGGCGCTGCCGGTGGGTGACGAGCCCCGCGACCTCGACGCGGCGTCCGGTCTCGTGGGTGCGCAGCCCCGCCGACGTCAGCACGCCGCGCGCGTCGAGCCGAGACCGGAAGTGGGTCATCGGGTGGTCGTCGGTGGAGACACCCGTCGCCCACAGGTCGGCGGCGAGCACATCGTAGCCGGAAGGGTCGGTGAACAACGGCGGCTGCACCGCGACCAGCGAGTCCGGAAGGTACTCGGCGCGGTCCTGCGCGGCGTCGCCCGCCATCCAGATCGCCTCGCGCCGGCTGAGCCCGAGGCACTCGAAGGCCCCGGCCGTGGCGAGCGCCTCGAGCTGAGCGGCCGTGAGCCCCGTGCGCCGCACGAGATCCCGCATGTCACGGAACGGCCCACCGCTCCCCCGCTCGGCGACGATGCGACCGGCCGGCGCCGCACCGATGCCCTTGATCGCCGCCAGCCCCAGCCGCACGGCATAGCCGGCGTCGCGGCGATGAGCCGCCGACTCATCCACCCCCTGCGGGTCGAAGTCGCCGACGGGATCCTGGATGCGCTCCGCGCACGCGGCACGCCCGGTGGGCGCCGCCACCGCATCCCCCGACACCGGTTCGAGAACCGCCTCGACCCCGGAGGCGTGCAGATCGGGGCGCCGCACCTCGACGCCGTGGCGGCGGGCGTCGGCGGTGAGCGTCGCCGGCGAATAGAACCCCATCGGCTGAGCGCGCAGCAGCCCCGCGAGGAACGCCGCCGGGTAATGCAGCTTGATCCACGAGCTGGCATAGACGAGCAGGGCGAACGACAGGGAGTGCGACTCGGCGAAACCGAAGTTCGCGAACGCCTGGATCTTCGCGTAGATCGCATCGGCGGCCTCTCCGACCAGGCCATTGGTGGCCATGCCCTCATACAGCTTCTCGCGCAGCGACTCGATGCGCTCCACCCCGCGCTTGGAGCCCATCGCCCGCCGCAGCAAGTCGGCGTCCTCACCGGTGCACTCCCCCACCGCCATCGCCATCTGCATCAGCTGCTCCTGGAACACCGGCACGCCCAGCGTGCGCTCCAGCACCGGCTCGAGCTTCGGATGCGCGTAGACGACCGGCTCGTGACCGAGCTTGCGCCGCACGAACGGGTGCACCGCGCCCCCCTGAATGGGGCCGGGCCGAATCAGGGCGATCTGCACCACGAGGTCGTAGAACCGGCGCGGCTGCAACCGCGGCAGCAGCCCCATCTGGGCGCGGGATTCGACCTGGAAGACCCCGATCGAATCGGCACGGCACAGCATGTCGTACACCGCCCGCTCCTCTTTGGGAATGGTCGACAGCTCCCACTCCTCCCCCGTGGTCGCACGGATCATGTCGAAGCAGTACTGCAGCGCGGCGAGCATGCCGAGGCCCAGCAGATCGAACTTCACCAGCCCCATCCACGCCGCGTCGTCCTTGTCCCACTGGATGACGGTGCGCCCCGCCATGCGCGCGTGCTCGATGGGCACGACCTCGCCGACGGGCCGGTCGGTGAGCACCATGCCGCCGGAGTGGATGCCGAGGTGCCGCGGGGCCTTCAGCAGCTCGGACGCGTACGCGATGACACGGTCCGGGATGTCGTGGTCGGGCGCACTGTCGAGCGAGGCCCCCCAGCGCTCCACCTGCTTCGACCACGCATCCTGCTGGCCGGGCGAATGCCCCAGCGCCTTCGCCATGTCGCGCACGGCGTTCTTCGGCCGGTACTGGATGACGTTGGACACCTGCGCGGCACGCTCCCGCCCGTATCGCTCGTAGACCCACTGGATGATCTCCTCGCGGCGATCGGAGTCGAAATCGACGTCGATGTCGGGCTCCTCATCGCGCAGCGACGACAGGAACCGCTCGAACGGCAGCTTGTAGGCGATCGAATCCACCGCGGTGATGTCGAGCAGATAGCAGACCGCGCTGTTCGCGGCCGACCCGCGCCCCTGACACAGGATGCCCCGCCGACGCGCCTCCTGCACGATGCCGTGCACGATGAGGAAGTAGCCGGGGAAATCCTTCACCTCGATCACCCCGAGCTCCTTGTCGATGCGCGCGGCGTCGTCGTCGGTGAGGTCGGGATACTTCCGCGGCACCGCCTCCCACACCAGGTGACGCAGCCAGCTCATCGGCGTGTGACCGTCGGGAACCTCCTGACGCGGCAGCGAGGGCCGGGCCCGACGCAGCGGAAAGGCCAGCTCGTCGGCGAGCGTCACCGTGCGCTCGATCACCCCGGGATACCGCGCGAACCGCTCCGCCATCTCCGCCCCCGAACGCACGTGCGCGCCGTCGTGCGCGGGCAGCCATCCGTCGATCTCGTCGAGACCCCGGTGCGCCCGCACCGCGGCGACCGCGGCCGCCAGGTGCGAGCGGTCGGGAACGGCGTAATGCACGTTGTTGGTAGCGACCACGTCGAGGCCCCGCTCTCCGGCGAGGGCGAAGAGCACATCGTTGTGCCGGGAATCCAGCGGAGAGCCGTGGTCGATCAGCTCGACGCACACCGCATCGGCGCCGAACCGCTCGACGAGCCGGTCGAGCTCTGCCGCGGCGCCGGCGGCACCGGAGGCGGCGAGCGCTCGGCGCACGGTGCCCTTGCGGCATCCGGTCATGATCACCCAGTGCCCGACCCCCGACGCGTCGCGGGAGCGCGCGGCGAGGTCGTCGAGGTCGTAGACCGGCCGGCCCTTCTCGCGCCCGGCGAGCTGGGCGTGGGTGAGGGCGCCGGCGAGCCGGTGATAGCCCTCCTCACCGCGGGCGAGCACGAGCAGATGGGCACCGACGGGGTCGGGTTCGCCGTTCTGCGGCGCGGGCAGCTCGAGAGACAGCTCCGCCCCGAACACCGTCTTCAGCCGGAGACCCTCGGCGGCCTCGGCGAAGCGGACGATGCCGTAGAAGCCGTCGTGGTCGGTGATCGCAAGGGCATGGAGCCCCTGCCGCTCCGCCTCCTCGGCGAGCTCCTCGGGCGAGGAGGCGCCGTCGAGGAACGAGAAGGACGAGTGGGCGTGCAGCTCGGCGTAGGGCACCGCCCCCGCCGGGCGCTCGATCACCGGCGGCACGTAGGGGGCGCGCTTGGTCGACCAGGCCGGACTGTCGCCGCCGTCGGCCCCGGCGGGCCGGTTCCCCGGTCGTCGCCGATCGCTGAGCAGCCCCTCCATCTCCGACCACGGCACCGGCGGGTTCCGCCAGCCCATCAGTCGTACCTCGCCTCGGCCCGCCACACGCCGGACTGGCACACCAGCAGCCAGGCGACACCGCCGGCGTCGATCATCTGGAACCGGTGCGCCCGACGCGCCCTCGCGGCATCCCACGTGCGCTCGAAGACCGGCCACGGCCCCGCCCACGAGCGGATGCCCCGCCGCGACCCTCCCTCGGTCATCTCGGCGGGGGGATCGCTGAGGCGACCGCGGTCATCGACGGACACGCTCTCGCCGCGCGGCGAGACCACGCTCACCGCGGGAGGTTCGGCGAACACCGTTCCGGGAAGCGGATCGGGCAGACTCCCCGGCCACGGCTGCCCGCGATCGTGCTCGAGCACGGCGCGGTCTCCCCACGGCACCATCACCTGACGCTCCGCCAGCCACCGGCCTCCCCCCACCGCCGGTGTCACCACGCCCCGGTGCCCGAGCATCGCCTGCACCCGCGACAGCGCGTGATGCACGCGCTCCTCCGCCCCCGAGCCGAACACCGTGGGAGCGTGGTGGGCTGCCGCATCGACCGCCTCGGGAGAGATGCGCACGACGGACACGCCGCTGGCCAGCATGCCCTCCGCGGTGTCCTCGCTCAGCTGCCAGCGCACCCGGTCGACCACCGAGGCGGCATCGAACGATCCCGGATGCAGCCACACCCGCTCGCTGCGCTCCCCGCGATCGCCGGTGAGCTCCACGCGCAGCTCGGTGCACACCAGGTCGACCGCGCCGAGGCCGGCGAGGAACTCTTCCGCGGCCACCCGCATGCCGAACGCCACCTGGTCGGCGATCTCCAGCGGCGGTTCGAACGCCACCTCCCGGTGCAGCTCCGGCGGCGGCACCCGCGGCTCGACGCCCCGGGAATCCTCCCCCGACGCGAGGGAGTGCAGCCGAACACCCCGCTCCCCGAATCGTTCGCGCACGCGATCGACGTCCATGCCTGCGAACTGTCCGAGCGTGTGCACCCCGAGCCGCGCCAGGAGGCCGGCGATCTCACCCGGTGCCGCCCCGGCCCCGGTGACGAACGCGTCGTCGAGCACGGCCACCGACAGGCCGGAGAGGTACGCCCCCGCCCCACCGTCGACGACTACCCGCACCGTGTCGCGCGGCGTCGTGCCCGAGCGAGCGGCCTGCTCCGCGGTGAACGGCCCGTCGGCGATCCCCGCCCGCACGTCGGTCACGCCCAGCGCGCGCACCGCCTCGCGCAGCACCTCGGCGGCATCCCGCTCGCCCCCGTAGTACCGCGCCGGCCCCCGCGCCCGGAGCGCGCAGAGCCCCGGACGCATGATCTGCACCCCCGGTGCCCGCTCCTCCACGGCGGAGACCACCGACGCGAACACCCGGTGGTCCCGCGCCGGGTCGGCGGCGACGATCTCGAGATCGGGACATCGCGCCTGGGCATCGCGCCGACGCTGACCGCGCCGCACGCGTTCGACGCGCGCAGCCGCCGAACAGGCGACCACGGTGTTGTTCTCCACGACCGCCAGCGGATGCTCCACCGGCGCCGCCCGCTCACGCGACAGCGCCACCACCGGCCAGTCGGGCACCCACAGCACGAGGCTGCGGGTCTGCACCGTCGCCGTGGACATCACCCCACCGCCTCGAGGCGCATCCGCCCCGTCTGCCGAATGCCTTCCTCCTCGCGCACGCGGACGACGCTGCCGTCCGCCGCCGGAAGAGACAGTCGCCCCCGTCGCGGCGAGGGCAGTCGACGGCTCGAGACCTCGACGGTCACACCCCGGTCCGACAGATACCCGTGCCCGGCCCCCAGCCCCGTCCACTCCGGCTCCGCCACCCGGATCGTCGCCTCCGCCTGCGGCCAGCGCCCCTGCACCAGAAGCACGCCGTCGCGGTCTCGCAGCCGTGCGGCGAAGCGCGCGGCGTCGGCATCGCCGACGCGCGAGGCCGGTCGCACGGCGACGATCGGCATCACCTCCGACACGGTGGCCGCCACGGCCAGCCAGCGCGGCCCCGGGTCGGGAATGAGCACGAGCCGCGACAGCGAGACGCCGAGGCGCTCGGCGGCCTCGACCCCGAGATCGGGCATGCCCACCGCCGCGCACCACGACCCCGCCTGAGAGGGAGCGCCCAGGAGCGCGAAGAGCAACGACGGCGACGGATCGACGGCGTAGACCGACCCCGATCGCAGTCCTCCCCCGGGGAGGATGTCGGCGAGGGCGGGATGCACGGGAAGCGTCGTTCCCCCCAGCCGGCGGCCCTGCACCTTCTCGAGCTGCGCCCGCAGCGCTCGCACGTCACCGCTGCGGTCACCGCGGACCGTCTGCTGCATGCTCGCCACCCCTGCCACCTCCACAGGCTAGAACACATGTTCTAGTCAATCAATGCGATGACGTGACGATACGGCCCGCCACCGACACGGATGGGGCAGAAGCGGAAGTTTTGTTCGAGAATCCGGGAGAATCAGGCAGCGAGCGCGAGATACGGCTCCCACCGCGGATCGGTGCGATCGGTGCCGCGCACCGTCCACTGCGCGCCGCGCGGCGGACCCGGCGTGAACCGCAGCTCCCACCTCATCTCCTGCGGCGTGCGGTCACCCTTGACGTTGTTGCAGCGCAGGCAGCACGCCACGAGGTTCTCCCACGAATCCGCTCCCCCGCGCGACCTCGGCAGCACGTGGTCGATCGTCGAGGCGGATGCGCCGCAGTATCCGCAGCGGTGCGCATCACGGCGGAGCACGCCCCGTCGGGTGACCGGCACGCGGCGCCCGCCGGGAACACGTACATATCGGGTCAGCAGGATCACCGCCGGCCGATCGTAGGAGGCATCCGTGCCCCACACGGGTTGCCCATCGATGTGCTCGACCACCGTCGCCTTGTCGTTCATCACGAGCACGAGTGCCCGTTTGAACGACACGACAGCCAGCGGCTCATAACCGGCATTCAGCACCAGGGTGCGCATAGTGATTCCTCTCGAACGGCCGGGACGGCTTCGCGGCTCCTCGAAGTGCGACGAATCGAGAGGTTTCGGGCATGAAAAAAGGCGCTGTCACACAGACAGCGCCTTGAAGACCACGGCAGGACCACGGCTTCCGCTCACAGAATGCCGAAGGACGAGCAGTCCGAGCGCATCCATGGTTCGGATGCGGGGCGCACTCTCCATCAGCTTCCCTCCGCTTCTCTCAGCGTCGGGTCTCAGGCTAATGCACGCAGGAGCAGGGCGGGTCGCATCCCGGGGTGAACGAGACGTGGCGTGTCGAGGAACACGCGGGACGGTGTCAGCCCGCGTTCTGCGCGAGCCACGCCATGGGGTCGACGTTCGACCCGCCGATGGCGACCTCGAAGTGCAGGTGGTTCGCCGTCGAGCGCCCGGTCGATCCGACGAGGCCGATGATCTGCCCCGCGGAGACCGTCTGACCGGCGACGACCTGACGGCTGCCGTAGGTCATGTGACCGTAGGTCGTGGTGACCGACTGCCCGTTGATGACGTGGTCGATGACGACCGCGACACCGTAACCGCCGAGGCTCTCCTGCGACATGCGCACGACACCGCCGGCGGCCGCGTAGATGGGCGTACCGCCACCGATGAGCAGGTCGACTCCCTGATGCGCGCCGCCGCGCGAGAGGAACCCGTCACCGACGGTGTAGCCACCGGCGAGCGGATACCGCACCGCTCCCGTTCCGGGGGCCACCATCGACAGGTCGACCGAGTACGAGGTCTGAGACGTCTCGGCGGAGCTGGCCGCAGCAGCCGCGAGGCGGGCGCGCTCAGCAGCAGCCTCAGCCGCTGCCTCCTCGGCCTTCTTCTTCTCGATCTCCTCGGCCGTCGTCGCCGAATAGCTCTCGCGTCCGAGATCGACCGGCTCCTCGGAGGCACCGGCGTCGGAGGCGATGACGAGCGACTGCGCGTCTTCGGCGGCGACCTGCTGGAGGGTCTGCGGCTCGTCCGACGGAAGCGTGATGGCCCCGTAAGCGGGGAGACCGACGGTGGCGACGAGACCGCCGACCATGCTGAAGATCACGAGACTGCGCAGCGGGCGGCGGGCCGACGATCGCGGCGATGCCTTCGCCGCCGGAGCGGAGCTCTTCGCCACGGTGGTGCGGCGGGTCACGCTCTTCTTCGCACGGGAAACCATCTGACGCGCTCGATCGCGGTGGCTCGCCACGGGAACGCCGGGCTCTTCGTGCGGGTGGTTCTCTTCAGCCAAGTCAATCCTCCGGCGCCTCGACGCCGGGGGCGCTGACTCGTCGGCACTGGTGTCGGGGGCACAGTGTGCGGTTCGCTGCGAAGGCGACGAGCCAGTGAGGCAACCTTCCCAGCATCCTGACCCCGGGCTTTCTCGGGGGCAAGACCGGTTCAGGCTACCCGAAGATAACGAATAAGTCACGCTCGCCGCGCGCAGGCCGGGTAAGCGCTCGCCCGCGGATCACGCGGCGTCGTCGACCAGGAAGATGTGCGAGGCCACCTCGACGGGAAGCTCGAGCGCGTCATCGGTTCCGGCCATCTGCACGAGCACGTAGCCCTCGCTGAAGCGGAAGTCCCCCGCGGCGCCGGGCACGACCCCGGCCTGCTTGAGCTGCTCGAGAAGCTCCGGGTCGACCTGCACCGGCTCGGCGAGGCGGCGCACGGTGCCGCTGACCGGGCCGTCAGCCGCGTTCAGACGCCTCACCAGGCCCACCACGCCCTGTTCGAACGTCGTGCCGGGGATGTCGCCGAGAAGATCGAGGCCCGGGATCGGGTTGCCGTAGGGCGACTCCGTGGGGTGACCGAGAAGCTCCACCAGACGGCGTTCGACCTGCTCGCTCATCACATGCTCCCACCGGCAGGCCTCTTCGTGCACGTAGGCCCAGTCGAGGCCGATCACATCGGAGAGCAGCCGCTCGGCGAGACGGTGCTTGCGCATCACGTCGACGGCCTTCTGGCGACCGGAGTCGGTGAGCTCGAGGCGGCGGTCGTCCGAGACGACGACCAGGCCGTCGCGCTCCATGCGCCCCACCGTCTGCGACACCGTCGGACCGGAGTGCCCCAGCCGCTCGGAGATGCGCGCGCGCAGCGGCACGATGTTCTCCTCCTCCAACTCGAGGATCGTGCGCAGATACATCTCGGTCGTGTCGATGAGATCGGCCATGTCGCGGTTCCTCACAGCTGTCGTACGGGCAGAGACAGCCTATCCGCACCCGACGACGGCGGATGCGGACGGACCGGGCAAGCCCTTGCGGCGGCCCCGACGCGGGCGCACACTTCGTGCATGAGCGAAGAGACGGCGGCTTCCCCCGCCCGCGACGAGCGCGTCGCCATCGAACACGCGACCGACCGGCTGGCCGAACGCTTCCCCACCGTCGATCGGGCTCGGGTCGAGCAGATCGTCGACGAGGAACTGCATCGGCTCGACGGCGGGCGCGTGCGCGATTTCATCCCCGTGCTCGTCGAGCACGAGGCCAAGGAGCGACTGCGCAGCGAAGCCGTCCCGCTGCCCTTGGAAGAGGTGATGGATGGCGGCGCCGCCCGTCGCGCGGAGACCGGCGGCCGCGAGGACGACCCGATGGAGCGTCAGCGTCGTGGCGAGCACACCGGCCTACTGCAGGGGGATGCCGGCGGCGGCCGGTAGCGCGACGGAGGCGTTCTGCGGCCGCGGACGGGAACCGTAGACTCGTCCCATGGCGCACGTCGAGCTCCCCCGTGACCTTCTGCCCGCCGACGGACGATTCGGCTGCGGCCCGTCGAAAGTGCGTGGAGCCCAGCTGGAAGCGCTGGTGACCCACGGCGCATCCGTGCTCGGCACATCGCACCGCCAGGCGCCGGTGAAGAACCTCGTCGGCCGCGTGCGCGAGCACCTGGCCCAGCTGTTCTCACTGCCCGAGGGGTACGAGATCGTGCTGGGCAACGGCGGCTCCACCGCGTTCTGGGATGCCGCCGCCTTCGGCCTCATCGAGAACCGCAGCCAGAACCTCGTCTTCGGCGAGTTCGGCGGCAAGTTCGCCCAGGCCGCGAAGGCGCCGTGGCTGACCGCGCCCGACGTGCGCACGGTGCCGGCCGGCACGCGGTCGAGCGCCGAGGCCGTCGAGGGCGTCGACGTCTACGCGTGGCCGCACAACGAGACCTCGACCGGCGTCGCCGCTCCCGTCACCCGCGTCAACGCCGACGAGGGTGCGCTCACCGTCATCGACGCCACGAGCGCCGCCGGCGGCATCGACGTCGACCTCGCCGAGGCCGACGTGTACTACTTCGCCCCGCAGAAGAACCTCGGCTCCGACGGCGGGCTGTGGTTCGCCGCGATGTCACCGGCCGCGATCGAGCGGATCGAGCGGATCGCCGCCACCGACCGCTACATCCCGGACTTCCTCAGCCTCAAGAACGCCGTCGACAACTCCCGGCTGAACCAGACGCTGAACACCCCGGCGCTGAGCACCCTGCTGCTGCTCGAAGACCAGCTCGCGTGGATCCTCGACAACGGCGGCCTGTCCTGGGCCAGTGCACGCACGGCGGAATCCTCCTCGGCGCTGTACACGTGGGCCGAGACCGCGTCGTTCGCGACCCCGTTCGTGACCGACCCGGCCGACCGGTCGCCCGTGGTCGTCACGATCGACTTCGACGAGAAGATCGACGCCGCCGCGGTCGCGAAGAGCCTGCGGGCGAACGGCATCGTCGACACGGAGCCCTACCGCAAGCTCGGACGCAACCAGCTGCGCGTCGCCACGTTCGTCTCGATCGAACCCGACGACGTGCGGCAGCTCATCAGCGCGATCGACTACACGGTCGAGCGACTCGTCTGACCGCAGCGGACTCCGGCGACGCGAACGTCAGTTCTCGTCGTCGGAGTCGTCTTCGTCGGAGTCGGCATCCGGTGCGAGCTCGTCGATGTCGACGCCGTCCACGTCGCCGGCGTGCAGGATCGACGCGTCGTCATCCGCCTCGTCGTCGTCCTCGTCATCGTCGTCGAAGTCGGAGGCGTCGTCGTCGGCCCCCTCCTGCGCCGCCGCAGCCTGCGCGGCCTGGTAGTCGGCGAGTCGCTCCGCCCACGGCACCCAGTCCGGAGCCACCAGGGCGTCGTCGCCGGGCAGGAGCTCGACCTCGAGCACCGTCGGCTCGGCGTCGGCGACGCGCGCCAGACTCACCGTCCAGAACCAGCCGGGATAGCCCGCAAGGCGATTCGCGAATAGGAGCGAGACGACCCCGTCGGCCTCGACACGGTGACCCGCGGGGTCGCCGATCGTCGCTTCGGGCGTGATCTCGCGGAGCGCGAGCAGCGCGAGATCGCGCGCTTCGAGGAGCGCGGGATCCGGCAGCGCCGAGACGCCGGCGGACTCGTCGGTTCCGGGCTCTTCGTCGATAGCGGACTCTTCGTCAGTGCCGGGGGTCTCAGGCGTCGAGGTCATCCGCTACCTTGCGCAGAACCGCGGCGATCTTCTTCGAGTGCGAAGAGCTGGGGTAGCGACCGCGACGCAGGTCGCCCCCGACGCCGTCGAGCAGGCCGACGAGGTCTTCGATGATGACGGCCATGTCGTCGGCGGGCTTGCGCGAGCGCTTGGCGAGGCTCACCGGGGCCTCGAGAACCCGCACCGACAGTGCCTGCAGACCGCGCTTGCCGTCGGCGACGCCGAACTCGAGGCGGGTGCCGGGCTTGGGGGCCGCCGCCTGCGCGGGCAGCGCGCTGGCGTGGAGGAAGACATCCTGACCGTCATCGGCGGTGATGAAGCCGAATCCCTTGTCCTCGTCGTAGAACCTGACCTTGCCGGTGGGCATCGAAACCTCGCTGGAAACGGGCCCGCACGTGCGGGCCGGATGGAATCCGGGGTCGGTCCGACCCCGCATCCAGACTACGGCACGCACCAGCGCGTCACCCGCGATGCGAGGCCGACACCGGCACCGGCGACGGCGTCTTCGCGAGGCGCTCCGCTAGGCTGAGACGGATGAGCACGCGAAGCCCCGGCGGCGACGTCCCGATCCGCCGCATCGACCGCATCCTGGCGTTCATGTCCCTGGGTCTGCTCGCGCTGTCGATCGTGTGCTTCTTCGCGATCATGATCGGATCGGGAGCGGGCGCCGACATGGCCACGGGCGTCTGGCCGGCGGTGGGCTTCACCGTCTATTTCGCACCTCCGATCGCCTTCGTGATGCTGTTGACGGTGCTCATCATGACGCTCGTGCGGAGGGCACGGGCCAACCGCGGGTCCTGAGTGGTCTCCGACGAGCGCGCTCTCGCCCTGCAGCTCGCAGGCCTCGATGACGCGCGACTCGCCGAGACGTTCGCGGCCCGCTCCGTCTCCGCCGCGGTGGGTTGGCGCGATTTCTTCGACGCCGCCGAAGGCCTCCTCGAGCCGGCCTCGATCGACCGGGCGCTGACGCGCCTGCCGCGCCGCGCGCTCGCGTCGCTGGCGGCCGCCGTCGACGGCGGCCGGGCGGCGACCGACGCCGTGCCGGAGACTCTGCAGCTCCTCGTCGACGGCACCACGCCACAGGCCGTCGCCGAGCGCGTGCGGCGCCTGCACCGCGCGCATCCGACCGCTTTCGATGCTCGTGCCGACGACGCGCCCGGCCCCGCGAGCACCGCCCAGGAGGCGGCCGCGGCGGAGCGGGCCTTCACCGCCACCGGTGCGCTGGCGGATCTGCTGCTCGGGGCCGACCACACCTCCCTGACGCTGACCGCCACGGGCACGGTGAGCGCGAGCGATCGACGGCGCCTGCTCGAGGCGGGGATCGTCGCCGACGCGGAAGAGCTCGACGATCTGGTCGCGGTCGCGCGCGCGGCGGGGCTCGTCGACGCGAGGGATCGCGAGGCCACCGTCTCGGACGGGGGCGACCGGTGGCTGCGACTCCCCACCGCAGCGAGGTGGGAGCACGCCATGACCGGCGTGCACGCGGCACTGCCGGCCGGGGTCCGCGACGAGGCGGACGGCCTCCAGCCGGTGTCGCTCTGGCCGGACGGCAATCCGCTCGATGACGACTGGCCGGCGCTTGCGCGGCAGTGGGCGCGCATCGTGGTGCGGTGGGGACTGTTCGCCGACGACGGCGCCGAGCCCTCCTGGACGCGATCGCTGCGCGAGACGGGCATCGTCAGCGCGTCGGCGCTGCTCCCCCACCTCCCCGCCGAGATCGACAAGGTGTACCTGCAGGCCGATCTGTCCGTGATCGCGCCCGGCCCGCTCCAGCCCGACCTCGAGCTCCGCCTGCGCCGCATCGCCGCGCGCGAGTCCCGCGCGCAGGCTTCGACCTACCGGTTCACGGGCGAGTCCCTCGACGCGGGCCTCGCCGACGGCGAGACCGCGGCGAGCATCCGCGCCTTCCTCGGCGAGCTGTCTCTCACCGGCATCCCGCAGCCCCTCGAGTACCTGGTCGACAGCACGGCGGAACGTCACGGCGCGGTGCGGGTGCGCTCCGACGTGCAGCGGGACCTCACCGTGGTCGAGACCGACGACCCCGACCGTCGTGAGGCGCTGTCGGTCGATCAGTCGCTGCGGCCCCTGGGCCTCGTTCTCGACGACGGGGTGCTGCTCACGCGCGTCGGCCGCGACGCCGTCTCGTGGGCCCTCGCCGACGCGCGCTATCCGGTCACGGTGATCGGCGACGACGGCCGGCCGACGTCACCGAGGCGGAGTCGACGCACGACGGCCGCATCGGCGCCCGCGCCCGCCCGGTACGACGAGCTGATCGCGCGCCTGCGCTCCGGGCACAGCACCGACAGCGACGAGGCGTGGCTCGAGCGGGAACTCGAACAGGCCGTGCGAGCCCGCGCGGCGGTTCGGGTGACGGTGCGGATGCCCGACGGCAGCGACCGCGAGCTGACCCTCGAGGCCTCGGGACTCGGCGGTGGAAGGCTGCGGGGACTCGACCGCGCCGCCGACGTCGAGCGCACCCTGCCGCTGCGGAGCATCGTCGCCGTCGCGCCCGCGGAGTGACGCCCCCTTCGCAGCCCGGTAGAATCGAACGCTATGGCTGACGGCCCCCTCATCGTTCAGAGCGACCGCACGGTGCTCCTCGAAGTCGCGCATCCCGACGCGGAGACCGCGCGTCACGAGCTCGCGATCTTCGCCGAGCTCGAGCGCGCGCCCGAGCACATCCACACCTACCGGATCACTCGGCTGGGCCTGTGGAACGCCCGCGCGGCGGGCCACGACTCCGACGACATGCTCGCGACCCTCGACCGCTGGTCGCGCTTTCCGGTGCCGCCTTCGGTGTCGACCGACATCCGGGAGACCGTCGCCCGCTACGGCCGCCTCACGATCGAGCGCACCGACGACGGCTCGCTCGTGCTGCGCTCCGGCGATGCTGCGGTGCTCGCCGAGGTCACCAAGAACAAGCGCATCCAGCCGCTGCTGGTCGGGCGCCCGTCGCCGGACAGCCACCTCATCGACGCGTGGGCGCGAGGCCACATCAAGCAGGAGCTGCTGAAGATCGGTTGGCCGGCCGAAGACCTCGCCGGCTACACCCCCGGCACGCCGCACGAGATCGACCTGGCCGAAGACGGCTGGACCCTCCGCCCGTATCAGCGCCAGGCCGTCGACATCTTCCACGACGGCGGCTCCGGCGTCGTGGTGCTCCCCTGCGGCGCGGGCAAGACCCTCGTCGGCGCCGGCGCGATGGCCGCGACCAAGACCACCACGCTCATCCTCGTGACCAACACCGTCAGCGCACGCCAGTGGCGCGACGAGCTGCTCAAGCGCACCTCCCTCACGCCGGAGGAGATCGGCGAGTACTCCGGCCAGTCCAAAGAGGTGAAGCCGGTCACCATCGCGACGTACCAGATCCTCACCGCGAAGCGGAAGGGCCAGTACGCGCACCTCGCACTCCTGGACGCGCTGGACTGGGGACTGGTCGTCTACGACGAGGTCCACCTGCTGCCGGCGCCCGTCTTCAAGCTCACCGCCGACCTGCAGGCGCGGCGGCGCCTGGGCCTCACCGCCACCCTGGTGCGCGAGGACGGGCGCGAAGGCGACGTGTTCAGCCTCATCGGACCGAAGCGGTTCGACGCGCCGTGGAAGGAGATCGAGTCGCAGGGCTTCATCTCCCCCGCCGCCTGCTACGAGGTGCGCGTCGACCTCCCGGCCACGGAGCGCCTCGAATACGCGGCGGCCGCCGACGACGACCGCTACCGGATGGCCGCGACCGCGCCGGCGAAGATCGGTGTCGTGCGCGATCTGGTCGCCCGTCACGACGGCGAGCGCATCCTCATCATCGGTCAGTACCTCGAACAGATCGACACCCTCGCAGACGCCCTCCACGCACCGAAGATCACCGGGCAGACCCCGGTCGACGAGCGCGAAGAGCTGTACCAGGCGTTCCGCGAGGGCGAGATCTCCGTGCTGGTCGTGTCCAAGGTCGCCAACTTCTCCATCGACCTCCCGGAGGCGTCGGTGGCCATCCAGGTGTCGGGCTCCTTCGGGTCGCGGCAGGAGGAGGCGCAGCGTCTGGGCAGGCTCCTGCGCCCGAAGACCTCGGGCCACACCGCCAGCTTCTACACCCTCATCGCCCGAGACACCGTCGACCAGGACTTCGCGCAGAACCGCCAGCGATTCCTCGCCGAACAGGGCTACGCCTACACGATCATGGACGCCGATCGGCTCGACGCCGCGTGATGGATGCGGGGCGAACCGGCCGATATCCAGCAGGTTCCGGAAAACCCCGACCATAATGACCCTATGACCGCACCGCGCATCCTCGTCGTCGACGACGAGCCGAACATCCGTGACCTGCTCATCACGAGCCTGCGTTTCGCCGGCTTCCAGGTCCGCGCCGTGACCAACGGAGCGCAGACGATCTCGGCCGTGCTCGAAGAGGAACCCGACCTCATCGTGCTCGATGTCATGCTCCCCGACATGAACGGCTTCAGCGTGACCAAACGGCTCCGCGGAGCCGGCTACACCGCGCCGATCCTGTTCCTCACCGCCAAAGACGAGACCGACGACAAGATCACCGGCCTCAACGCCGGCGGCGACGACTACGTGACCAAGCCCTTCAGCCTCGACGAGATCGTCGCGCGCATCCAGGCCATCCTGCGCCGCACGATGCAGGCCGACGAGGACTCGATCATCCGCGCCGGCGAGATCACGATGGACCAGGACACGCACGACGTGCAGGTCGGTGAGACCGCCATCGAGCTGAGCCCGACCGAGTTCAAGCTGCTGCGCTACCTCATGCTGAACCCGAACCGCGTGCTGTCCAAGGCGCAGATTCTCGATCACGTGTGGGAGTACGACTTCAACGGCGATGCCGGCATCGTCGAGAGCTACATCTCCTACCTCCGCCGCAAGATCGACCCGCACGCGACCGAGCCGCTCATCCAGACCAAGCGCGGGTTCGGCTACATGCTGAAGACGGGCAAGTCCGCCTGATCCGGCACACGACGCGGCACACGGTCGCGGGAGGGGGCGGACACCCTGGGTTCTGAAACGGACGCCGTCACCCGGTGGTGGCGCGGCATCAGCCTGCGCGCGAAGGTCACCGGCGTCACGGTGACCCTGCTCGCGGTCGGGCTGTTCGCGGCCGGATTCGGCACGATGACGTTCCTGCGCAGCACGCTCTACAACAACATCGACGCGAGCGTGCGCGGCTACGCCTCGACCGACGCGGTCAGCGGCCTGATCGATGTCGTCGTCGAAGGCGGGCAGGTCTCGTTCACGCCGCGCGATGAAGACGACGTGCCGCCGACACCGTACTTCGTGGCCGTCTACGGACCCGACGGCGCCCTCGAGGCGATCGCGGGCGGTTCGGGGGGCCTCGAACCGGACTTCCCCGACGAGTTCACCCTGCAGGCCACCGCCGCGCGGGGTCTGCAGCCGTTCGCCCTTCCCGACATCGAGGGCGACGAACGCTTCCTCGCGGCGGTCGACGTCTTCCAGCCCGACGGCGTCGGCGATCTCTTCACCCAGATGGTCGTCGTCTCGACCGCGTCGACCAACCAGGTCGTGGCGACCTTCCTCGGCATCTACGCCGTCATCTCCGTGGTCATCCTCGGCGCCGGCGCCCTCGGCACGAGGTGGCTGGTCACCCTGACCTTCCGCAGCCTCGGCCAGGTCGAAGACACCGCCATGTCGATCGCGGCCGGAGATTTCAGCCAGCGCATGACCGACATCGAGCCGCGCACCGAGGTCGGCCGCCTCAAGATCGCCATCAACACGATGCTCGGCCGCATCGACGCGGCCATCTCGCAGCGCGAAGCCACGGTGCGCCAGATGCGCCGCTTCATCGGCGACGCCAGCCATGAGCTGCGAACCCCCCTGGTCACCGTGCGCGGATACGCCGAGCTCTACCGGATGGGGGCGATCCCCACCGGTGACGACACCGCTCAGGCGATGGACCGCATCGAGAAGGAGGCCATCCGCATGGGCGTCCTCGTCGAGGACCTGCTGGCCCTGGCCCGCCTCGACGAGCGGCGCGACGTCGACATCGCTCCGGTCGATCTGCGTCCCATCGCCCGGGATGCGGCGCTCGACGTGCGCGCGACCTCGCCCCGGCGCACCGTCACGGTCATCGAGGCGCTCGACGCCGTGCTCCCGGGAGGGGAACGTTCCGCGGACAGCCCCGACACCGCCGACGCCAAGAAGCGCAGCGCTCCGACCACCACCGCGATCGCCCGCGCCGGGGCGTCGCTTCTTCGCCGCCGCTCCCGGCAGAGCGCGCAGACGGCCGCGGATCCCGACGCCGACACGCTGCCGATCGCCGTGCGACGCCCGCAGCCGGTCGTCAGCGGCGACGAGAACCGCATCCGGCAGGTGGTCGCCAACCTGCTGGGCAACGCCCGGCGCTTCACCGGCGACGACTCCCCCATCGAGTTGCGGGTGGGGGTCGACCCGGTCGCGGCCACGGGGTGGATCGAGGTGATCGACCACGGCGAGGGTGTGCCCGATCAGCTCAAGGACAAGATCTTCCAGCGGTTCTGGCGCGCCGACACATCGCGCACCCGCGAGACCGGCGGCACGGGCCTCGGCCTGTCGATCGTGGCATCGATCGTGGATGCCCTGCACGGCGACGTCGGCGTGCTCGACACCCCCGGCGGCGGCGCGACGTTCCGCGTGTCGTTCCCCCTGGCCGAGCAGCGCGAGCCCGAGGAGCACCTGCTCATCGAGACCCAGCCGCTCCCGCGTCTCGAGCGCGACACCCTCTGAACCTCTCCTCCCCACCCGCCGACGGATGGGCCCGCTCCACCGGGAGCGATGGACGCCAACGCCGTCGGTTCACCCCGACCTAGCGTGGGGATCCCGAAGAGAAAGGGATGCTCCCATGGCAGTGTTCTCCGTCGACAGCGACGCCGTCCTCAGCACCACGACCGCCGTCCGCGGCACGGTCGACCGACTTCAGGGCGAGGTGCACGCGATGCTCGCGCAGCTCACCCAGCTGCAGTCCTCGTGGACCGGACCGGCGGCGATGGCCTTCCAGGGCGTCGTCGAGCAGTGGCGCGGCACGCAGCGGCAGGTGGAGGAATCGCTCGCGACAATCAGCGCCGCGCTCGAGCAGGCCGGCCGTCAGTACGCCGACGCCGAACAGACGACCGCGGGCCTGTTCCGGTAGACGACGAAGCGCCCCTCCGCGAGGAGGGGCGCTTCGTGCTGTCGGATCTTCGCGACCTCGACCGGTGGGATCAGAAGTCCATGCCGCCGGTGGGGTCTGCCGGAGCGGCCGCGGCCTTCTCGGGCTTGTCGGCGACGACGGCCTCGGTGGTGAGGAACAGGCCCGCGATCGACGCGGCGTTCTGCAGCGCCGAACGGGTGACCTTCGCCGGGTCGATGATGCCCTGCTCGAACAGGTCGGCGTACTCGCCGGTCGCGGCGTTCAGACCGTGACCAAGGGGCAGCTCGGCGACCTTGTTCGCCACGACGCCCGGCTCCATGCCGGCGTTCAGAGCGATCTGCTTCAGCGGAGCCTCGATCGCGACCTTCACGATGTTGGCGCCGGTCGCCTCGTCACCGGTGAGCTCGACGTTCGCGAACGCGCCCTTGCCGGCCTGAATGAGGGCCACGCCACCACCGGCGACGACACCTTCCTCGACGGCGGCCTTCGCGTTGCGGACGGCGTCCTCGATGCGGTGCTTGCGCTCCTTGAGCTCGACCTCGGTCGCCGCACCAGCCTTGATGACGGCCACGCCGCCGGCGAGCTTGGCGAGGCGCTCCTGGAGCTTCTCGCGGTCGTAGTCGCTGTCGGTGTTGTCGATCTCGCGACGGATCTGGGTCACGCGACCCTCGATCTGGTCCGCCTCGCCGGCGCCCTCGACGATCGTGGTCTCGTCCTTGGTGATGATCACCTTGCGAGCACGGCCGAGGAGGTCCAGCGTGGTGTTCTCGAGCTTGAGGCCCACCTCTTCGGTGATGACCTGGCCGCCGGTGAGGATCGCGATGTCCTGCAGCTGAGCCTTGCGACGGTCGCCGAAGCCGGGAGCCTTGACGGCAGCCGACTTGAAGATGCCGCGGATCTTGTTCAGCACCAAGGTCGCGAGGGCTTCGCCCTCGACGTCCTCGGCGATGATGAGGAGCTCCTTGCCGTCCTGGATCACCTTGTCGACGATCGGCAGAAGGTCCTTGATGTTCGAGATCTTCTGGTTCGCGATGAGGATGTAGGGGTCCTCGAAGACGACTTCCTGACGCTCGGGGTCGGTGACGAAGTAGGGGTTGATGTACCCCTTGTCGAAGCGCATGCCCTCGGTGAGCTCGAGCTCGGTGCCGAAGGTCTGCGACTCCTCGACGGTCACGACGCCTTCCTTGCCGACCTTGTCGATCGCCTCGGCGATGAGCTCGCCGATCTCGGGGTCAGCGGCGGAGATCGACGCGGTCGCGGCGATCTGCTCCTTCGACTCGACCTCCTTGGCGTCGGCCAGCAGCTGGTCGGTGATCATCTTGACGGCCTTCTCGATGCCGCGCTTGAGCGAGATCGGGTCGGCGCCGGCTGCGACGTTGCGCAGACCCTCGCGGACGAGTGCCTGAGCGAGAACGGTGGCGGTCGTGGTGCCGTCGCCCGCGACGTCGTCGGTCTTCTTGGCGACCTCCTTGACGAGCTCCGCGCCGATCTTCTCGTACGGGTCGTCGAGTTCGATCTCCTTGGCGATCGAGACGCCGTCGTTGGTGATGGTGGGGGCGCCCCACTTCTTCTCCAGCACGACGTTGCGCCCACGCGGGCCCAGGGTCACCTTGACGGCGTCGGCCAGCGTGTTGAGGCCGCGCTCGAGGCCGCGACGGGCCTCTTCATCGAAAGCGATCATCTTTGCCATGTGTGTGTCGTCCCTCCCGGACGTTGGCCTTCGGTCATTAGCACTCGTATGAGACGAGTGCTAATACATTCTGGCACTCGCCCCCGGGGAGTGCAAGCCACCGTCCGTGTTCACGACGAAGGGCGGGATGCCGCAGCATCCCGCCCTTCCTCACGCGCTCGGCGCGCGACGTGACGGCGCGTCAGGCGACGACGCGAACGGACTCCGCCTGCGGGCCCTTCTGGCCCGACCCGACGGTGAACTCGACCGCCTGTCCTTCTTCGAGCACGCGGAAACCGCTCATCTCGATGTTGGAGTAGTGGACGAAGACGTCCTGCCCGTCGGTCACGGTGATGAAGCCGAAACCCTTCTCGGCGTTGAACCACTTGACGGTGCCCTGAGCCATGCGAATCTCCTGTAGTGCGGTGGGACAGGCTCATCGTAGGCAGACGCGAATTCACCGAACCGCCATCACAGCAACTGTTGACAGGGGCGCATAGAAGTATTTACCGGCGTGAAACAACCGCTGGTCCCGAGGGGGTTCGCGTCAGGGAGCGGGCGTCTCCTCCGACGCGCTGTCGGTGTGGTCGAGGCCGATGACCACGGTCAGCTGAGCCGATTCGCTCTCGTCGACGTCTTCGGTGGCGGCGTCGTCGGTCGGCTGGTAGAAGTCGCTCTGCTCGATGCGTGCCCCGTCGAGCAGCTCGGCGACGCCCGCCGCGGCGGCTTCGTCGCCGGGGAAGGCGTAGTACACGGTCGTCTCGGCGAAGTCGGAGGTTCCCGCTTCGCTCGCGTTGACCTGATCGGCGGACCACCCGGCCTCGACGAGCACGTCCTTGACCTGCGTGGCGAGACCCGCCTCGGGCGTGGCGTTGAGCACGAGCACGTCGTACGCGGTGTCGATCACCGGCTCGATGGTCGCCGTGGGCGTCGGCTCGGGAGCGGCGTCGGGAGCGAGGGAGACGCGTCCGCTGAGGACCAGCGTCGCGAAGATGCCCGCGACGATGAGCACGAGAGTGGCGACCGCGGCCCACAGGAAGACGACCCACCCGCGCATGTGCGGGTTCTCGGCCCGGTGGGCGCCGACGCGCCCGCTGTCCGCGGGGAGGTCGTCGAAGCGATCCCGCGGGTAGGTCGATTTCGGCACCCCACGATGCTACCGGCACCCGTCGGTGAACCCGGGAATCCGCCCCGAGGGCTGCTCAGCCCGGCATCGACCGGGTCGCGCGCCCGGATTCGGACACGTCGCGGCGCCGCCGCAGGCGCTTCACCAGCATCGGGTCATGACGCTGCGCCTCGACCGTGTCGATCAGCCGGTCGAGCAGCTGATAGTAGCGAGCCGGGGCGAGCCCGAGTTCCGCGCGGATCGCCTCCTCCTTGGCTCCGACGTGGCGATGCCACTGCGCCTCGAAATCGAGGAGCGCACGGTCGCGGTCGGAGAGGGACACGTCGTCCACGGTAACCGTGCCGGCACCGTCATCCCGTAAGCCACTCCAGGGATGCGCCGAGCGGATCCGCGTAGGCCAGCGGCGCGCCGTCGCGGTGCAGCACGAACCGGCCCGCACCCGGGTCGACGGGCGCGGTCCACCGATCGTGCGCCTGCAGCGGGTCCAGCGACACCCAGATGGCCCCGGTGTCGGCGATGGCGCCGATGAGCCGCTCACGCGCCGCCCGGGGCAGGTGGGGCAGGAGCCCCAGAGTCGACACGACCGGGGTGAGCCCGTCGGGCATCCCCGAGAGAAGCCGAGGGACGAGATCGGGATCGCTCGCGTCGCCGGATGCCACCTCGATCGGCTCGCGACGGGCGAGATCGAGCGCGGCCTCGATCCGCTGCGCTCGACCCCGCTCCCCCGGCCACACCAGGGCCATGAGGAAGGCGCGGTCATCGGGATCGCCCGCCGACATCGGTGTGAGGTCGGCGCCCATCCGCCACCGGATCTCAGGCAGGCGCAGCGGAGCGTCGCCCGTGATGTTCGCGTCGAGGACGACCGGCGACATGCCGGAAGGCGGGTCGAGTCGCACGTCGGGGTGATCCGGCCGGCGGTAGCGGTACGAGTAGCGGTCGGGCTGCAGACAGAGACCGGCGCTCGCACCCACCTCGAGGAAGCCGATCGGTCCGGGGATCGTCGCGAGCGCCGGCAGCAGGGCGGCGCACCGCAGGGGCTCGTTGGTCTGCAGCGAGCGTCGCGACGTCTCCTCGACGACGGCGTCGGCGTGCTCCAGGAGCCAGTCGCGCCAACGCGAGAAGGCCTGCTCGGGCGCGCCCAGCATCCGCGTGACGGCGAACACGAGCGGTGGCTGCCGGCGAGAGGCCGGGATGCGCGCGAGCACGTGGCACACGTCGACGTCATCGGCGACACCCGCCGCCCACTCCGCGTAGAGAGAGGATCGTGATGGAGCTTCCGCCACCGCGAACCGCCGATAGCGATCGGCGACCTCGGCCACGGCATCCATGCGCCCATTGTCCGCTGTCGGCGTCATCATCGTCACACTCGGCGCCCGATGCGGCGCGCTGCGGTTGAATGGAGGGGAAGGAGATCTCCATGGACTATTCCGTCGACAAGACCGACGCGCAGTGGCGCGAAGAGCTCACCCCCGAGCAGTACCAGGTGCTGCGCGAGGCCGGCACCGAGCGTCCCTGGACCGGTGAACTCCTCGACGAGGAGCGCGCCGGGCTCTACACGTGTGCCGCGTGCGGCGCCGAGCTGTTCAAGAGCGGCACCAAGTTCGACTCCCACTGCGGCTGGCCGAGCTTCTACGAGTCGATCCGCCCCGACGCGGTGCAGCTGCTCGAGGACAACAGCCACGGCATGGAGCGCACCGAGGTGCGCTGTGCGTCCTGCGGCTCGCACCTCGGTCACGTGTTCCCCGACGGCTTCGGCACCCCCACCGGCGACCGTTACTGCATGAACTCCCTCTCGATGAACTTCACGCCCGAGAACGACGCGTGACCACAGTCGTCGAGGCGATGCGCCGGCGGCGCTCGCTGTCGAAGGTCACCGACGCGGCTCCCAGCCACGACGAACTGCTCGATCTCGTGGCCGCTGCCGGACGCGTGGCCGACCACTCGTCGCTGAAGCCGTGGCGGATCATCGAGATCCGCGGGTCCGGACGCGAACGTCTCGGCCGCGCCCTCAACAAGGCAGAGGGACGCAAGGGCGTTTCGACCAAGCCCCTGCGCGCGCCGCTCGTGCTCGCCGTCGTCGTGCGCTTCCGCAAGAGCAAGGTGCCGCACTGGGAGCAGGAGGCCGTCGCCTCGGGTGTCGCCCACATGCTGAGCCTCGCCCTCGACGACGCCGGCTGGGGCGTCTTCTGGCGCACCGGCGGCGCGACGCGGAGCAAGGCGGTCGCGAAGGCCCACGGGCTGACGAAGAACGAGGAGCTCCTCGGGTGGCTCTACGTCGGCGGCAAGCCGACGCGGTCGAGGCCGCTGCGCGGCAAGGAGATCGACCCGACGACCTTCGTCTCGTCGATGCCCGGGAAGAAGCGCTCGCGCTGACCCTCAGCGCCGACGGCGCGGGAACACGGCGATCGCCGCACCGAGCAGAGCGACCGCCGACACGGCGAGGCCGGTGAGCAGTCCGGGACTCGCCGCCGTCGGCCACAGCGCATCGAGCAGGACCGACGTCAGGAGCTGACCGACGACGGCGCCGAGCCCCATGAGCAGCACCCCGGTGTAGGGCACGACGGCGGCGCCGATGAAGATGTATGCGACGCCGCACGCGCCGCCGATGTAGAGCCACGGCTCCGCGGGGAAGGCCGCGGGCGCTCCGACGATGGCGACGTGCACGGCTGCCGCGACGAGCAAGACGATGGTGCCGCCGGCGAAGTTCACCGCCGTGGCCGTGAGCGCAGAGCCGACGCGCTGCCGCAGGCGCCCGTTCGTCGCCTGCTGCCACGCGATGCCGGCTCCCACGAGGAACGGCAGCAGCAGCATCCACCACGGCACGCTGTTCACCGGCGAACCCACCACCGACAGCAGCACCGCGGCGACGGCGATGGCCGCCCCCACGACGCGGGAAACGGTCACGGCGACGACACCCGCCGGTCCGTAGCCGATCCGGTCGAGCACGAGTGCGCTCACCGCCTGCCCCGCGACCATGCCCACGGTGAACAGCGAGACGCCGATCACGGCCACGGTCAGGCTCTGGGTGGCGACGCTGAACGCCCCGGCGAGACCGCCGGCGAGCATCCACACCGGCAGCGTGCGCAGACGCAGTCCGTGCGCCAGCGCCACGACGCCCCGGCGCCCGGCGGGCAGGGCGGCGCTGAGAGCGACGAGGATCAGGAGGCCGGAGCCGAAGGACACCGCCGCGGCGACGAAGCCGTCCGTCAGCGCCGCTCCGAGAGAGCCGTTGACGCGAGCCTGCACCGCGGTCAGAACACCGATCGCCACGGCACCCGCCATCGCGAGCGTTCGATGGGCGGCCATCCCCCCATCCTGCCCGCCCCGAGATGGAGCCGAGGACGGGACTCGAACCCGTAACCGCCCGATGACAACGTCGGGGTCGACACCAAGGGCACCGATGGAGCCGAGGACGGGACTCGAACCCGTAACCGCCCGATGACAACGTCGGGGTCGACACCAAGGGCACCAATGGAGCCGAGGACGGGACTCGAACCCGTAACCGCCCGATGACAACGTCGGGGTCGACACCAAGGGCACCGATGGAGCCGACTACGGGACTCGAACCCGTAACCGCCCGATTACAAGTCGGGTGCGCTACCAATTGCGCCAAGTCGGCAAGGGGTCCAGTCTACCCAGCCGACGCGCGGCTCACGATGTGGGGCTCGGGGTGGGAGCCGGGGTGGCCTCGTAGTAGGCGTCGCTGGAGACGGTCAGCACGAACTGCGCGAACTCCTTGGCGTTGTCGAGCGCTCCCACGTACGGCGTTCCGTTCACGAGCACCATGGGGGTGCCGGTGAGCGAGATGTCGTCGGTGTCGGGGATGCCGTCGAGTGCGCGGTCGGTGGCGGTCTTGGCCCACGCGGCGAACTTCTCCTCGACGATGCAGTCGCGCACCGTCTGCGGGTCGTCCGCGCCGGAAGCCTGAGCGAGGTCGGCGAGCTCGATGTCGGTATAGCCGTCGGTGTCGAGCTCGGGCTGCTGGCGCAGCAGGGTGTCGTTGAACTTGAAGAAGTCGTCGGGCGAGTAGTGCGCCATGCACGCGGCGGCGCTCGCGGCACGGATGGAGTACTTGGTGCCGTTCGACTTCGCGGTGAGCATCGCGACCGGGTAGTAGCTGAGGGTCGCGGCGTCTTCACTGACCCACTTCTGCAGCTGCTGTACGTTGGCGACCTGGAAGTCCTGCGCGCCGCTGGAGAGGTAGTCGACGTAGATGCGGATGTCGACGACGCCGGGTTCGGGCGTCTCGACCGGCTCCGCCTGGGCGGACATCGCGGCGTTCCCGGACGAGTCGCTCTCGTCGTCGGCCTCTTCCTCGCCCGCTGCGCTGTCGTCCATCTCCGTCGTGGTCGGCTCCGCGCCGACCGAGCCGACACCGGTCACATCGGTGACCTCGAAGCCGTCCTCGGTGACGTTCGCCGGCTGCGCCATCGGGCGCGAGGCGTTGCTGGAGACCGTCCAGGTGATCACGACGGCGACGGCGGCCACCACCGCCACGATGACCGTCGCGAGCGAGACCCGCTGGATCAGACGGGTGCGCGACTGTCGCTGCTGCACCTGCTTCGCCTTCGCGCGCACGGCGTCTCGGCGGTCGCCAGGGGTCGTTTCGGGACTGGTGTCGGGAGTCGATTCGTCGTGTGACATGGAACCTCGTGGGAGAACGTCGGCCGTAATGCTCCGGCGCGCCGCTCGGGGAGCGCGGCGTGGACGATGCTAGTCACCGACCCTGGGAAATGCCCAGACACCTCCGGTTCTTTGCCGCGTGGCATACTGGAGACACGCCCGATGGTGGGCGTGCGGGAGAGCCCCCGCTTCCATTCACTACGGATCGTCCGGCACGTACCTGCCGGTGAAGGAGAAAGACCATGGCGTCCGTCACGTTCGACAACGCAACCCGCTTGTACCCCGGAGGCCAGCGCCCCGCCGTCGACAAGCTCAACCTCGAGGTCGCCGATGGCGAGTTCCTCGTTCTCGTCGGCCCCTCCGGCTGCGGAAAGTCCACCTCGCTGCGCATGCTCGCCGGCCTCGAAGAGGTCAACTCGGGTGCCATCCGCATCGGCGAGCGCGACGTGACCGACGTGCCGCCGAAGGATCGCGACATCGCGATGGTGTTCCAGAA
>NZ_DCMW01000019.1:144924-263102 GCF_002321605.1 Microbacterium sp. UBA1612 | reverse complement strand
TTCCAGAACTACGCGCTCTACCCGCACATGACCGTCGCCGAGAACATGGGCTTCGCGCTCAAGATCGCCGGCGTCGGCAAGGAGGAGCGCGCCCAGCGCGTGCTGGAAGCCGCCAAGCTGCTCGACCTCGAGGAGTACCTGACGCGCAAGCCCAAGGCCCTGTCGGGTGGTCAGCGTCAGCGTGTGGCCATGGGCCGCGCGATCGTGCGTCAGCCGCAGGTGTTCCTCATGGACGAGCCGCTGTCGAACCTCGATGCGAAGCTGCGTGTGCAGACCCGCACCCAGATCGCGTCGCTGCAGCGTCGCCTGGGCGTCACGACCGTCTACGTCACGCACGACCAGACCGAGGCCCTCACCATGGGTGACCGCATCGCGGTGCTCAAGGACGGCATCCTGCAGCAGGTCGGCACCCCGCGCGACCTGTACGAGCGGCCGAACAACGTGTTCGTCGCCGGATTCATCGGCTCGCCGGCCATGAACCTCTTCCCCGCTCCGCTCGCCGAGGGTGGCGTGCAGTTCGGCTCCGAGGTCGTGCCGCTGGACCGTGACACGGTCGGCCGCGCGCACGGCAGCGAGGTCACCATCGGCGTCCGCCCGGAGGACATCGTCGTCGGCCCGGCCGACGGGAAGGGCCTGCCGGTCACCGTCGACCTCGTCGAGGAGCTGGGCGCAGACGGCTACCTCTACGGCCACACCGACATCAACGGCAAGCGCACCGACATCGTCGCCCGCGTCGACGGTCGCAACCACCCCCACTCGGGTGAGACCGTGACCCTGGCCGCGACGGCCGGACACGTGCACGCCTTCGACATCGAGACGGGCGAGCGCCTCAACGACGCTCCCGTGCTCTCGGAGTAGTCACCGACGCACGTACAGCGCGGGTGGGTCTCGGATCCACCCGCGCTGTACTGTTTTCGGAAGGATCATGCGCGAATCACTCTCCATCACCGCCAGCTCCGTCGACCCGGCACTCCTGGCTCTGCCCTGGTCCACGCCGCTCGCCGAATGGCCCACGAGCACGATCGTCTTCCTCCCCAAGGGCATCTCACGGCACCTGGTGCGCTTCGCGAGCCTCTCCGGCCGTGTCGTGGCGATCAAGGAGACGACCGAGGAGATGGCGCGTCGTGAGTACGACATGCTCGGAAACCTCCACCGACTGGATGCGCCCTGCGTGGAGCGCATCGCGGTCATCGCGGGCCGCACCGACGCCGACGGCACGCCGCTTCCCGCCGCCCTCGTCACCGCGCACCTGAAGTTCTCCCTCCCCTACCGCGCCCTCTTCACGCAGGTCCTGCGTCCGGACACCGCGACACGTCTCGTGGATGCTCTCGCCGCCCTTCTGGTGCGACTGCACAACGTCGGATTCTTCTGGGGCGACGTGTCGCTGTCGAACACCCTCTTCCGCCGCGACGCCGGCGCCTTCGCCGCCTACCTCGTCGATGCCGAGACGGGCGAGCTCCACGAGGCCGGCCTCACCCGCGGTCAGCGCGAGCACGATCTCGACGTCGCACGCACGAACATCGCCGGCGAGATCATGGACCTCGAAGCGGGCGGGCGCCTGGAGGGCGGGGTCGACGCCCTCGCCGTCGCCGACGGCATCGTGGAGTCCTACCACTCGCTGTGGGCGGCCCTCACCGACCGGGAATCGTTCGGCGCCGACGAATCGTGGCGCATCACCGAGCGCGTGCAGCGCTTGAACGCCCTCGGCTTCGACATCGGCGAGATGTCGATCACCACCACCGACGACGGCACGCGGGTGTCCATTCAGCCCAAGGTCGTGGATGCCGGTCACCACCAGCGTCGGCTGCTGCGCCTGACCGGTCTCGACGTCGAGGAGAACCAGGCCCGGCGCCTGCTCAACGACCTCGACGAGTTCCGCGCCCGCATCTCACGCCTCGGAGGCGATGAGGAGGTCGTCGCGCACGAGTGGCTGACGCGCGTCTTCGAGCCGGTCGTGATGGCGATCCCGTACGACCTGCGCGCGAAGCTCGAGCCGGCCGAGGTGTACCACCAGGTCCTCGAGCACCGCTGGTACCTCTCGCAGTCGCGCGGCGGCTCGGTGCCGCTCGCCGAAGCGCTGGGGAGCTACGTCGACGACGTGCTGCGGCACCGTCGTGACGAAGCGACCGTCATGGGGCCGCCTACCGAGACCACGTCGCTCCCCGTGATCACCGCCGATCTGCCGACCGTCGACGACGACAGCGGCGCGGTGGACTGGCGCGACCTCGTCTGAGAGTAGTCAGTAGCCGACCGAGAACGCCTCGCGCGCGTGGCGCGGCTGCTCGATCTCATCCACGACCGCCACGGCCAGGTCGGCGCCGGAGATCATCGACTCGCCATCGGGATCGACCACGAGCACGGGCCCGCCGTCTCGGTACGATCCCGTGCGCTCACCGGGGTTCCACGGCCCGAACCCGCCGGCGGGATGCACGTAGAACCAGTCGCGTTCCGCGCCCGTCTCGAGGTCTTCCAGGATGGCGAGGGCCTCGAGCGCTTCGGGCTTGTACTCCTCGGCGAACTCCGGGGTGTGCACCAGGCGCGGTCCGTCCGGGCTCACGCGGCTGCCGCCGGCGCCCCCGATCACGCCGAGTCTCACCTCCGGCGGAAGCTCTGCGGCGAGCTCTGCGACCGCCGGTCGCAGCATCCCCGCCATGTCACCGCGGGCGGCGACGGCGACGATGACGACCTCGACGCCCTGCATCTCGGTCACGAGCGTCGGCACATCGAGGATGCTGCCCTCGAGGTACATCGCGTGCTCGACGCGATCGGAGACCGCCTTGCGCGCGACGACCAGTACCGTGTGCCCGCGCTGGGCCGCCTCGGCGACGATGTGGCGACCGGCGTACCCGGTCCCTCCGATGACGGCGATGCGGGACATTCGCTTCCTTTCGATCGGCGCCGCGCTCAGCCCTGGGCGGCGCGGGCGGTGGCGACCTGATAGAGCGCGACGGATGCCGCGATGCCGGCGTTGAGGGACTCCGTCGCCGCGGAGATCGGGATGGACACGATCTGGTCGCACGTCTCGGTCACCAGGCGGGAGAGCCCCTTGCCCTCGGAGCCGACGACGATCACGACCGGCCGGTCGGCCAGTTCGAGCTTCGGCAGCGACACGTCGCCGCCGCCGTCGAGCCCGAGCACGAAGACCCCCTGCTTCTTGTACTCCTTGAGCGTCGAGGTGAGGTTCGGCGCGACGGCGACCGGGATGCGCGCGGCCGCGCCGGCGCTGGTCTTCCACGCGGCGGAGTTGACACTGGCCGAGCGTCGCTGGGGCAGGATGATCCCCTGACCGCCGAACGCGGCGGTCGAGCGGATGATGGCCCCGAGGTTGCGCGGGTCGGTCACCCCGTCGAGGGCGATCAGGAGGGGGGTCGCGCCGGTGTCGAGCACCTGCTCGAGCAGATCCTGCGGGTGCGCGTACTCGTACGGCGGCACCTTGAGGGCGACACCCTGATGCACACCGTCGAATCCGGACATGCGGTCGAGCTCCGGCCGGGTGACCTCGAGGATCGCGATCTCGCGGTTCGTGGCGATCGACAGCATCTCCTTGACGCGATCGTCCATCTCCACCCGCTGCGCCACGTACAGCGCCGTGGCCGGGATGCGCGCACGCAGCGCCTCGAGCACGGAGTTGCGCCCGGTGACGGTCTCGGTGTCGTCGGAGGACCCGCGGCCGGAGCGGTTCGGGTTCGAGCCCTGGGGCTTCGCCCCCGCACGCCCCTTGCCACCCGCGGCGACGTAGCGTTCCTGGGCGGCCTTGCGCTTGCCGGCGGGGTGCCAGGCGCGGTCCTCCGCCTTGGGCGTGGGGCCCTTGCCCTCGAGCGACCGCCGCTTCTGTCCGCCGGACCCCTTCGTGGGGCCCTTCTTCTTGCCCCGGCTCGCGCCGGGTCGTCCTGGCTTAGCCATCGCTCAAGCTCCAGTGTGTTCCATCGGGGGTGTCTTCCAGGGTGATGCCGGCGGCGGCGACGGCGTCGCGGATCCGATCGGCCGTGGCCCAGTCCTTCGTCGCGCGCGCATCGGCCCGCTGCGTGATCATCGTCTGCACGAGCGCATCGAGCGCCGTCGCGTGCGCGTCGCCGGTGTCGCTGCGCCACATCGGATCGAACGGGTCGATGCCGAGCACGCCGGTCATCGCGGCGACGTCGGCGAAGGCGCGCAGCGCCGCATCCCGATCCCCCGCCTCCAGTGCCGCGTTGCCCGCCCGGACCGTCTCGTGCAGCACGGCGAGCGCCTGCGGCACGCCGAGGTCGTCGTCCATCGCCGCCGCGAAACGGTCGGGGATCTCGGCCGTCACGCGCAGATCGACCGTGTCGTCGCGCAGCGTGCGCACGGCGCGATCGAGGAAGCCTCGGATGCGATCGAGTGCGGCCTCGGCCTCGGCGAAGCTCGACGCGGAGATGTCCAGGCTCGACCGGTAGTGGGCGCCGGCGAGCGCGTAGCGCACGACGAGCGGATCACGATCGGCGAGCACCTCGTCGGCGAGCAGGACGTTGCCGATCGACTTCGACATCTTCTGGTCGCCGACGGTGACGAGGCCGTTGTGCACCCAGTACCGGGCGAAGCCGTCGCCGGCGGCGGTGGACTGGGCGAGTTCGTTCTCGTGGTGCGGGAAGCGCAGATCGAGGCCGCCGCCGTGGATGTCGAAGTCGCCGCCGAGATAGCGGCGCGACATCGCGGAGCACTCGATGTGCCATCCCGGGCGCCCCGCGCCCCACGGCGAGTCCCACGACGCGCTGGACGGCTCCCCCGGCTTGGCGCCCTTCCACAGGGCGAAGTCGTGGGGATCGCGCTTGCCGCGCGGATCCGCGTCGGCCGCGGTCTCCATCGCGTCGACCTTCTGACGCGTCAGGTCTCCGTAGGCGGCCCAGGAGCGCACGTCGAAGTAGACGTCGCCCGCGGCGGCGTAGGCGTGACCGCGATCGATCAGCCGCGAGATCAGCGAGATCATCTGCGGGATGGAGCCCGTCGCCCGCGGCTCGTAGGTGGGCGGGAGGATGCCGATCGCCGCGTAGGCGCGGCTGAACTCCTGCTCCATGCGGTAGGCGAGCGCCCACCACGGCTCGCCGTCGACGGCCTTCTCGAGCACCTTGTCGTCGATGTCGGTGACGTTGCGCACGAAGGTCACGCGGTCGTATCGGTGGGCGAGCCAGCGGCGCAGGATGTCGAAGCTCAGCGCGCCGCGCAGATGCCCCAGGTGGGGCCCCGACTGCACGGTAGGGCCGCAGACGTACACGGTGACGTTCGCGGGATCGATCGGCACGAAGTCACGCAGGAGCTGCGCCTTGGTGTCGTAGAGCCGGAGAGTCACCCGCCCAGCCTACCCGCGGCGCGCCGAGCGGCCGCTCCGGGAGGTGCCGCACCGAGGTGGGGTAGAACGGTGTGGTGCTGCACGTTCTCGCCGTCCTGGTCGCCGCGATGCTGTTCGGCACCACCGGCACCGCGCAGGTGCTCGGCCCCGACGGGACCACGCCGCTGTCGGTCGGCGCGATGCGGCTGATCGTGGGCGGCATCGCCATCGCCGCGATCACCTTCCCCCTCGCCGCCCGTCGAGCGCGGCGGTCGCCGATACCGCGACCTCGGGCGACACCGTGGGCGCTCACCCTGATGGCCCTGACCGCCGTCGCACTGGCCGTCTACCAGCCGCTGTTCTTCCTCGGCACCGCACGCAACGGCGTGGCGGTGGGAACGGTGGTCGCCCTGGGGTCGGCGCCGGTCCTCGCCGGTGTCGCCGAATGGATGCTCACCCGTCGCCGCCCGACCGCGACGTGGATCGGCGCGACCGCTCTCGCCACCGCCGGCGTCGTGATGCTCGGGTTCGCCGGCGGCGGCGAGGCCGGCACGGACCCGGCCGGCCTCGCGGGGTCGCTCGGCGCCGGCGCCAGCTTCGCCGTGATCGCCGTCTCTCAGCGCCGCCTGCTCGACGCCGGGTGGGATCCGTTCCTCGTCGTCGGGGCGATGGGCGCCGGTTCCGGCGTGCTGGCCCTCGGGGCGCTCCCGTTCGTCGACCTCACGTGGCTGGCCGACCCCGCGGGCATCGCCATGACGGCGTGGCTGGGGGTGGCGACGATCGCCGTCGCCTACACCGTGTTCACCTGGGGACTGAGCGGCCTCACCGCCGCGACGGCCGCGACGCTCACCCTGGGTGAGCCGCTGACGGCGACCCTCTTGGGCGTCGTCGTGCTCGGCGAACGCCTGCCGACCGTCGCTCTCCTCGGCCTCGCGGTTCTCGGGGCGGGACTGGCCCTGCTTGCCTGGGGAGCGCGCACTCCGCGCGATCCCGAGCCGTTCGCCGTCGAAGGCTGACGGCGGTTCCGTTCAGGCGGGCAGCACCAGCGCGACGGCGGTGACCGCCACCCCCTCGCCGCGACCCGTGAACCCGAGGCCGTCGGTCGTCGTGGCCGACACCGACACCGGCGCGCCGCCGAGAGCCGCCGAGAGCGCCCTCTCGGCCTCGAGCCGCCGCGGCGAGAAGCGCGGGCGGTTCGCCTGGATCTGCACCGCGACGTTTCCGACGCGCCAGCCCGCCTCCCCGAGAAGGCCCACTGTGCGCGTGAGGAAGACCTCGCCGTGCGCGCCGTCGTACTCCGGGCGGCCCGTGCCGAAGTGGGTTCCGATGTCTCCCAGACCCGCCGCCGACAACAGGGCGTCGACGATGGCGTGTGCCACCGCATCCCCGTCGGAGTGACCCGCCAGGGCCGGTTCCCCCGGCCACGACAGGACCGCGAGACGGAGCTCGCCGCTCGTCGCGAAGGCGTGAACGTCCGTGCCCACGCCCACACGAGGCGCCCCACCGGTTGGGGTGAGCGACGCGCGGCGAACCGGGAGCGGATCCGCCGCGACGAGATGACGGGCGCGCTCGAGGTCGGCCGGCGTGGTGATCTTGAACGCGAGCGGGTCGCCGGCCACGACCGACACGTCGTGCCCCGCCTCCGCCATGAGTGCGGCATCGTCGGTGTGCTCGCGCGTGACGGCGCGGTAGGCGGCATCCAGCGCATCTCGGCGGAAACCCTGCGGCGTCTGCGCCGCGGACAGCTCGGAACGGTCCACCGCTGCGACGACGGCACGATCTTCGACGCGTTTGATCGTGTCGATCACCGGGAGCACCGGGATGACGCCGTCGGCGCCGGCTTCGAGCCCGGAGATCACACGGGCGAAGACATCGGGCGGGGTGAGCGCTCGCGCCGCGTCGTGCACGAGCACGTACCGAACATCACCCCACAGGGCGGCCAGACCCGCGCGCACCGATTCTTGGCGCGAGCGCCCTCCCGTCACGACGGTGACGAGGTCGCGCCGCTCGCCTGCCGCCTCGATCGCCTCGGTCAGCGCGTCGCCCTCCCGCCCGGCGGGGGCGACGACGACCACCTGCGCCGCGGCGGCGCGGAAGACACCGGCGAGGCAGTGCCGCAGCAGCGAATGCTCGTCGATGCCGACGAGCGCCTTCGGTCCGCCGGCGCCCAGTCGGGTGCCGGCGCCGGCCGCGACGACGACGACGGCGACGCGGGGAACGGGTGTGATGCTCACGGCATCCGGGGAGATCAGCTCGCGAGCACCTCGTCGAGCATGACGCTCGCCTTGTCCTCGTCGGTCTTCTCGGCCAGGGCGAGCTCCGAGATCAGGATCTGCTTGGCCTTCGCGAGCATGCGCTTCTCGCCGGCGGAGAGCCCGCGGTCCTGATCGCGGCGCCACAGGTCGCGGACGACCTCGCTCACCTTGATGACATCACCGGAAGCGAGCTTCTCGAGGTTCGCCTTGTAGCGGCGAGACCAGTTGGTGGGCTCCTCGGTGAAGGGGGCACGCAGCACCTCGAAGACCTTGTCGAGGCCTTCCTTGCCGATCACGTCGCGGACGCCGACGAGGTCGACGTTCTCCGCCGGAACCTCGATGACCAGATCGCCCTGGGTGACGTTGAGCTTCAGGTATTTCTTCGTCTCGCCCTTGATCACACGGTCTTTGACCTCGATGATGGTCGCCGCTCCGTGGTGGGGGTAAACGACGGTTTCGCCAACCTCAAAAAGCATGGAGTTATGTCCCTTCGGCAACCTCCAGAATACCACAGGCGACATACGCTAAGGTTCTCCACCGCGTGCGGTGACCCGTCACGGCCCCGGTCGGCACCCGCGCCGGCGACACCCTAGAATCGGAGACGATGCCGTCATCCGTCCCGGGAGGATCCGTGATCTCGAACAACCGCACCGCTGCGCGGCGACTGGCGTCTCTGGCGCTCGGCGCGGCCGTCGTCCTGGGGGCGACCGGCTGCAGCATGATCTCCACGCAGGCGACGACCATCCAGTACTCGCCGGGTGACGGGATGATGGTCCCCGACACCTCCGGTCCCCTGCAGGTGCGCAACGTGCTCGTGGTCACCGACGACGGCGAGCAGGGCAACCTCGTCGCCGCGGTCGTCAACGGCACCGACAGCGCCGAGACGCTCCGCATCGACATCGGCGACGCCGGGTCGGTGGGCACCGCGACGATCCGCGTCCCCGCGAACACGGTCATCAGCCTCGGGTCCGATGAGACCGAGCCGCTGCTGATCGAAGACCTCGGCGGAGCGATGCCGGGCACCGACATCCCGATGTCGTTCCAGTCGGGCGACGGCGAGACGACCGTCGTGCCCGTGCCGGTGCTCGACGGCGAACAGGACTACCTCGCGCCGCTCGTCCCCTGACGGCCCGCGCCGCGAAGCGGTGAAGGCCCCGGAGCAGATCTCGATCTCCCCCGGGGCCTTCGTCGTCGTCGGGCTCAGGCCTCGAAGCGGTAGCCCAGACCGCGCACGGTCACGAGCATCGTGGGGTCGCTCGGGCTCTGCTCGATGCGCGAGCGGATGCGCTTGATGTGCACGTCGAGAGTCTTGGTGTCGCCGAAGTAGTCCGTGCCCCAGACGCGATCGATCAGCTGACCGCGGGTGAGCACGCGACCCGCGTTGCGCATGAGCACCTCCAGCAGCTCGAACTCCTTCAGGGGCATGCTGATCTCGCTGCCGTCGACCGACACGGTGTGGCGATCGATGTCGAGCGTCACACGGCCGCCCTCGAGGATGTGATCTTCGAGGTCGGCCTCGGCCTGCGCGTTGCGGCGGAGCACCGCGCGCATGCGGGCCAGCAGCTCCCGGGTCGAGTACGGCTTCGTGACGTAGTCGTCGGCCCCGAGCTCGAGCCCCACCACGATGTCGACTTCGGAGTCCTTGGCGGTGAGCATGATGATCGGCACCTGCGACGCGGTGCGCACCTGCCGGCACACCTCGGTGCCGGGCATGCCCGGCAGCATGAGGTCCAGGAGGATGATGTCCGCGCCCCGCTCACGGAACGCCGTCAGCGCGAGCGCGCCGTCCTCGGCGGTCTCGACCTCGTATCCCTCACGCCGCAGCAGGTAGGCGAGCGGGTCGGCGAGGTCGGGCTCGTCTTCGACGATGAGAACGCGGGTCATCGGGTTTCTCCGTTCAGGGGAGCCTTCATCTTGTCCTTCTTCTTTTTCTTCTTGCGCTTGCCCATCGCGGCGTCGAGCGGCGCGTCGACCAGCGGCAGGCGGATGGTGAAGGTCGAACCCCGCCCGGGGCGCGACCACAGCCGCACCTCTCCGCCGTGCCGCTGGACCGCGTGCTTGACGATCGACAGCCCGAGACCGGTTCCGCCCGTGCGGCGCGAGCGCGCCTGGTCGGCGCGGTAGAAGCGCTCGAAGATGCGCTGCTGGTCGGCCTCCGGAATGCCGATGCCGCGATCGGTGACGGCGATCTCCACGACGTCGTCGACACGTTTGACGCCGACCCCGACCTTGCTGCCGTGCGGCGAGTAGGCGACGGCGTTGACGATCAGGTTGCCGAGGGCTTCGGAGAGCACCTGGGCGTCGCCCCGCACGAACAGCTCTCGGTCGCCGCCCCGCACGATCTCCACCCCGGATGCCGCAGCCTGGATCATGCTGGACTCGATCGCCGAGGTGAGCACTTCGTCGACGGCGACATCGCGCATCTCGCTGAGCTCATCGCTGGCCTGCAGGCGGGTCAGGTTCATGATGCGGGAGGTGAGCGACGCCAGGCGCTGGGCCTCCGCGGTGAGGCGGGATGCGAACACCCGCACCTGCTCCGGGTCGTCGGCCGCAGACTCGATGGCCTCGGCGAGCAGACTCACCGCCCCCACCGGCGTCTTCAGCTCGTGGCTGGTGTTCGCCACGAAGTCGCGGCGCATCTGCTCCACCCGCTCGCGCTCGGTGATGTCGCGCAGAACGATGAGGGTGAGGCGCGGTGACACCCGCGTGGCCCGCACGGTCACGAGGCGCGACTCGGCCGGCGGGGCGCCGCGCATCAGCCGGAGCGTCTCGGCGGACACGCTCCCGGCATCGCGCGCCTTCCTCGCCACACGTCTCAGGTCGTCGCTGCCGAGCGCCGCGGCCTCGACGATGCCGTACGGCGCCGCGGCCGACGACGCGGCGAGCACGGTCGACGACGCGTCGACGATCGCGGCGGGATCTTCCATGCCGTGCAGCACTTCGCGGATCCCGTCCGGAACCGCGCGCGAGGAGTGGGCCTGGGCCCGGTCACGCGCACGCAGGGAGAGGAAGATGACGACGGCGATGCCTGCGCCGATGAGGGAGCCGACCAGGAGCGCGAGCAGCGCGGCAGCCGTCGTGGTCATTGGACCAGCGTAAACGGATCGCGAACGGCGGCTTCGCGCAAGTCCCGATGCCCTCCGCGCGGGATCAGTACTATTCACCCCGGGGGAACCGTTCGTTAACCTTCCCTGACGAGAATCGCCGGGGCCGCACCCCGCACGACCGAAGGAAAGGTGCCGCAATGCGCGAAGTCTTCCACCAGACCCTCGAAGACGTGCAGTCACGTCTCGTCGAGATCTCCGAACTCGTCACGATCGCGATGGAGAAGGCCTCCACCGCGTTCGAGAAGAGCGATGTCTCCCTCGCCGAGGAGGTCATCGAGGCCGACATCATCATCGATGAGAAGGCGGTGGCGCTCGACGAGCTGGCCATCGAGATCCTCGCTCGTCAGCAGCCGGTCGCACGCGACCTGCGCATCGTCGTCAGCGCCCTGCGCATGAGCGCCTCGCTCGAGCGCATGGGCGACATCGCCGAGCACGTCGCACAGCTCGTGCGCATGCGCTTCCCGGAGCGCGTCGTGCCCCACGGCCTGAAGTCCACCTTCACCAAGATGGGCGAGCTCGACGTGGCTGCAGCACGAACCCTCACCGACCTGCTGCGCACCGAGGACCTCCGCCTGGCGGAGCAGATCCGCGAGATCGACGACAAGATCGACGAGCTGCACGTGAGCGTCTTCGAGAAGGTGCTGTCGGAGTCATGGGACCACGAGGCCTCCGCGACCGTCGACGCGACGCTCGCGAGCCGCTTCCACGAGCGCTTCGGCGACCACGCCGTCTCCGTGGCGAAGAAGGTCCTCTACCTCGCCACCGGCGACTGGGCCAGCCACGACCAGGAGATCGACACCACGATCGTCGCATCCGACTGACCTGACACGCACGAACGAAGGGCGGGCTCCGCGATGCGGGCCCGCCCTTCGTTCGTGCGTCGGGAGGTCAGCCCTTGCCCTGCGAGGCGACCGCGGCGGCGCCGGCGGCGGCGGCCTCCGGATCGAGGTACTCGCCGGGGCCCAGCGGGGTCAGGGACTCGTCGAGACGGTAGACGAGCGGGATTCCGGTCGGGATGTTCAGCGCGGCGATGTCGTCGTCGCTGATGCCCTCGAGGTGCTTGACGAGGCCGCGCAGGGAGTTGCCGTGGGCGGTCACCAGCACGGTCTTGCCCGCCTGGAGGTCGGGCACGATGTCGCTGTGCCAGTACGGCAGCATGCGATCGATGACGAGCTTGAGCGACTCGGTCTCGGGCACGTCGCCGTCGATGTCGGCGTAGCGCGGGTCGCCCACCTGGCTGTACTCGGCGTCTGCCGGAAGCGGCGGCGGCGGAACGTCGAAGGACCGACGCCAGAGCATGAACTGCTCCTCGCCGAACTCCTCGAGGGTCTGCGCCTTGTCCTTGCCCTGCAGCGCGCCGTAGTGCCTCTCGTTGAGGCGCCACGTGCGCTTGACCGGGATCCAGAGCCGGTCGGCGGCGTCGAGGGCGATGTCGGCGGTCTGGATGGCGCGGCTCAGCAGCGACGTGTGCAGCACGTCGGGGAGCATCCCTGATTCGGCGAGCAGCGAGCCGCCGCGGGCGGCTTCGGACTTCCCCTGCTCGGTGAGGCGGACATCGACCCACCCGGTGAACTGGTTGGTCTTGTTCCATTCGCTCTGGCCATGGCGGAGGAGGATCAGCGTGTACGGCTCGCTCATACCCGCAATCCTACTGACTGCGAGGATGGTCTCGTGGCCCCATCTCCCCCGTCCTCGCGCACGACGATCGTGGGCCGCGCCACCCGTGGCACTACGGGGACCAACCGTCTCCGTCGCGTGGATCGCTGGCTGGCCCGCCACCCGGCTCTGCGGCGCACGGACGACGCGCTCGTGGTCGACCTGGGTTTCGGCGCGAGCGCAGTCACCTCGCTCGAACTGCACGCACGACTGGCGCGCAGGCGACAGGATGTCGAGGTGCGCGGCCTCGAGATCGATCCCGAGCGCGTAGCGCGCGCGACCGCCCAGCTCGAGCGCGTGCGCTCCGGCGAGACGCCCTTCGCGGCGGCCACGGCCGTGTCCTTCGCGCGGGGTGGCTTCGAGATCCCCACCCCGGACGGTCGTCGACCGGTCGCGATCCGAGCGTTCAACGTGCTGCGGCAGTACGAGGAGTCCGATGTCGCCGGCGCGTGGGACCGCATGACCGCGCGCCTGCAGCCGGGAGGCGTGCTCGTGGAGGGCACGTGCGATGAGATCGGCCGGGTCGCGACGTGGATCGCCGTCGGCGCGGACGGGCGCCCCGCGACCCTCACCCTCTCGCTGCGGCTGACCGACCTCGACTCCCCCGCCGTCGCCGCCGAGCGACTGCCCAAGGCCCTCATCCACCGCAACGTGCCCGGCGAGCCGGTGCACGCCTTCCTGCGCGACCTCGCGGCATCCTGGGAGCGCTCGACCGCGCTGCGAGCCTTCGGGCCGGTGGACCGGTGGCGCCGCACACTCGAGGTCACCGCGGCATCCGGATGGCCGCTGCGGGATCGCTCGAGGTGGCGTCTGGGAGAGGTCACCATCCCGTGGGAGGCGATCGCACCGCAGCCGTGACCGCCGCCGGGTCACAGGCGCGGCAGGCACTCCCGCGCCTCGTCGGGTGTCATCCCGGTGGCCGTGAGCAGGTCGGTCACGAGCGGGCGCATCGCGACGATGAGGTTCTGCTCCCCGAGGTCCGCGTCGGGAAGGATCGTCCGAGGGTCCAGCCGGGAGGCCACCGCCCTCCCGGCCTCGCGCGCGGCCGGGGCGAGCGCGATGTCGTCGAGCGAGTCCTCCACCAGCGCCATGACGCGCGCGATCTCGGCCAGCGTCTCGGCGACGACGACCCGGGGGCGACGGTCGTCGGTCTGGTACACCGCCCGCCGCGCCACCACGCGCAGGTTGCGGGTCGCGAGATCCATCGCCTGCCGCACACGGTCGTGCCGCAGCAGTTCGCCGCGGGCGCGGCGCAGGAACGGCGAGATGCGCGCGATCGACAGGCCGGAGTCGAGCGAATCGGCCCAGCGGTCGACGTGCTTCTGCAGCGCCCGCGCTCGCTGCAGACCGCGCTCCGCGCGCAGCCTGTCGCCGCGTCGCAGCGACTGCACGAGGGTGTCCATCGTCTTCTGCACCGCGAGGAAGAGGGCCGCCGCATCCCGCCGTTCCGCCTTGTGCGGGTTCCTCGGGATCAGCGCGGTCACCGCGAGGGCGGCGATCCCGCCGACCACGCCGTCCACCAGTCTCAGGAAGGGCGTCTCCGCCGGGACGACGATGACGATGATGGCCTGGATCGCCGCCGCGATGGTGAACCCGGCGTGGGCCGACAGCAGGCGTGCGACGGTCATCGTGACGGCGAGCGCGATCGCCAGCTGCCACCAGCCCGACCCAGCGACCATCGCGATCACTTCGGCGACGAGGATGCCCACGAGCATGCCGAGCACGGTCTGCAGCACGCGTCGTGGCCGCGCGTCGCGCACGAGCCCGAGGCTGGAGACGGTCACCGTCGCCGCGATGAGCGGTGCCGGATGCCCGAGGAGATAGTGGGCGAAGGCGTACGCCGCCGTTGCGGCGACCACGATCTGCACGATGGCGTTCGCCGAGTCGCGCAGCCGCCGGAGCCGCGGTCGAGGATCGAGCTGGGCACGCCATCCGACCGGGATCGCCTCGGTCAGCGGCGGCGGCGCGTCGCTCATCTCACCCGGCCGCGGTGCGTCGCCCGAGCCGCGGCATGCGCGGGACCGCGGCGGTGCGCCCGGCATCGGGCGGAACGATCGTCTCCGCGGCCGCGGCGATGTCACCCGCCGAGCTGTCCACCGTGAGCGTGCCCGGCACCGGCGCGGATCGCTTGACGAGCGCGAGAGCGATCGGACCGTCTTCGAAATGCAGCGCCGCGGACGTGATCTCGCCGACCACGTCACCACCGGCACGCACCGCCGCACCGCGCTCGGGCAGCACGCTGTCGCTGCCGTCGAGATGCAGGGAGACGAGGCGACGCGGAGGATGCCCCAGGTTGTGCACCTTGGCGACGGTCTCCTGCCCGCGGTAGCACCCCTTGTCCAGGTGCACGGCCGTGCGCAGCCAGTCGGCCTCATGGGGCAGCAGCCGCCCGTCGACCTCGGCGGCCCACCGGGGCCGCCAGGCGGCGACGCGAAGGGCGTCGGCGGCGATCACGCCGGCGAGGGCCGCTTCTCCCCGCGCGGCGGCCTCGACCAGCGCCTCGGCGCGGTCGGACGTGACGAGCGCCTCGGCCCATCCGCGCTGGCCCCCCGGGTGGGGATCGGTCGCGGCGTACGCCCAGCCGCCCACGGCGACGTCAGGCCAGGGGTCGCGCCACACGAGCGGCCTGCCGTCGACGGATGCCGCCCACGGCGCGACGGCATCGGACGCGCCGCCCACCACGGTGTACTCGTCACCGGCGTCGCGGAGCTCGACCCGAAGCCGGAACCGCATCCGCTGCAGCCAGATCAGGAGCGCGTCGGCGTCGCCGGCGTCGACGAGCAGCCAGGTCGTCTCGCCGTCGTCGAGCACGGCAGCGGCGTGTTCGACACGCCCCTGCGGGTCGAGCACGAGCAGCTCGGTGCTGACACCGGGCTCGAGGGTGCGCAGCGCCTGCGATGTCAGGGAGTCCAGCCACGACAGCCGGTCCTCGCCGGTGACAGCGAGCACGCGGCGGTCGCCGAGCACGGCCACCGCCCGACCGCCGGCAAGGGCGCGCTGCTCGCCGAGCGGTGACCCGAGGTGCTGGAGCACTCCGCCCTCGATCACCGCCCCGGGCACGCGCGCAGAATCGATCATCGCCGTCACTCCGCGCGCTTCAGACGTGCCGACGCGTGCGATCGCAGGTCGTGTGCGAGAGCGGCGATGTCCCACGCCCAGAGCAGATCTCCCTCGACGAGCCCGTACATGCGCGTGGCCGCGGCGTAGTCCCGCGCACCGGCGGTGCGCACGACCGCGTCGGTGGCCAGGTCGATGCGCGGCCCCTTGATCTGACCGAGATAGAGCTCGCCGACGCCGTCGGAGTGGACGATCTGGGCCTGGATGTCGAACCCGCCCTCGGCGTTGCGGAGCTTCTCGACGTCATCCGCCGTGCGAGCGGGTCCGGGCGCACGCGGCGGCAGCAGAGCCGGGCCGGCGTCGGTGGCGACCGCCGGACGCTCCAGACGCCAGAAGCCGACCTCGGCGACCAGCGGCACACGGCCGCCGTCGGCTCCGATCGTCCAGGCGTCGGCGGAGTAGTTCAGGTGGTCGCCGCCGTCGTGGCTGAAGCTCACCCGATGGGTGAACTCCCCCGAGAAGCGGGTGTCGCCGGCGGTGTAGTCCAGAACGCCGGTGCCCTCCCACACCCCGATGAGCCAGGAGAGCGGGGCGAGGTCTGCGGCGATGTCGGTCGGCAGATCGAGCACGACGCGCCCCGTCAGCGCTGGCCGCGATACAGGTTCTTCACGACGACGCCGGAGATGAACACGATCGCCAGCGAAGCCAGACCCAGAAGGCCGATGAAGAAGAGTTCCAGCGCCACGAGATCCATGCCGACCACTCTATCCCGGAACCACCGACGCGAGACCGAACCCGAGGCTGATCACGCCGAGGATCAGGAGGGCTCCGACGACGCTCGCGGCCACGCGCTGGATGAAGCGGTAGGAGCGCCCGTAGGACAGCTGCACGGCGAACGCGAGGATCAGGCACCCGCCGAGTCCCACCGGCATCCACGCCGCGCGCCACTCGGCCGGCACGAACAGTCCGATCGCGACGCCGACGATTGCGGCGACGATCCAGACGGCGACGACGCCGCCGAAGGTCGAGCGCGGTGCGAGCGGTGGGGTGGACATCGCGACCATTCTCGCGCACCCCGAGCCGGGCGCCAACCGGCGCGTTTCGGAGCCGGTGTCACCCACGCTCTAATATGGGGCCCACGGCGTGTTCGACGCCGAGAGGATGGCGTCTTGGCACAGCTTCTGGTTCTCAGCTCCGCACAGGGGGGCGGCCCTGTCCTGCCCTCGCTCGAACTGCTGAGTCATCGCGTGCGACAGATCCCGGCCGAAGCCGCGCAATTGGTGAACGCGCCGAGCTCCGACGTCATCTTCATCGACGCGCGCGTCGACCTGGTCGGCGCCAAGTCGCTCAGCAAGATCCTGAACACCACCGGCGCCGACGCTCCGCTGATCCTCATCGTCACCGAGGGCGGACTGACCGCCGTGTCGACCGACTGGGGCGTCGACGACGTGATCCTCGTGACCGCCGGTCCCGCGGAGGTGGATGCGCGCATCCGCCTCGCGATCGGACGCAAGAGCCAGGACCAGGGATCGAGCCGCATCCAGACCTCCGGCATCTCCATCGACGAGTCGTCGTACTCCGCGAAGGTGCACGGCAAGCCGCTCGATCTGACCTACAAGGAGTTCCAGCTCCTGCACTTCTTCGCCACGCATCCTTCCCGGGTCTTCACGCGCGAGCAGCTTCTCAGCGAGGTGTGGGGATACGACTACTTCGGCGGCACCCGCACGGTCGACGTGCACGTTCGTCGCCTGCGTGCCAAGCTCGGCGACCTGGAGCAGCTCATCGGGACGGTCCGGAACGTCGGCTACCGCTTCAACGTCTACGAAGACGACCAGGTCCCGGCGCCGCGCGAACGCGGCGAAGCGTCCTAGCCCGCCGCGGTTCACACCGCGGTCACCTTCGTCCTGCAATGATGAAGGGATGATCGAACCAGAGGTTCTCGATGCCGGTCTCGGCGACGCAGACGACGATGACTTCGACCAGTCCGAGAGCTTCGATGCGCAGCTGCCCGAGCACCGCTATCTCGATCGGGAGGTGAGCTGGCTCGCCTTCAACCAGCGCGTGCTGGAGCTGGCGGAGGACGAGCTGACACCGCTCCTGGAGCGGACGAACTTCCTCGCGATCTTCGCCAGCAACCTCGACGAGTTCTTCATGGTGCGCGTCGCCGGCCTCAAGCGCCGCATCGTCACGGGACTGGCGGTGCCCACCAACGTCGGGCGCTCGCCCCACGAGGTGCTCTCCGACATCTCCGCCGAGGCGCACGCCCTTCAGGTGCGTCATGCCGCGGCGTGGACCAATCTGGTGAAGCCCGCGATGGCCCGCAGCGGCATCGAGGTGCTCTCCTACGATGCGCTCGACGACGACGACCGGGCGAAGCTCTACACCTACTTCCAGACCCAGGTCTTCCCCGTGCTCATGCCGCTCGCGGTCGACCCGGCGCACCCCTTCCCGTACATCTCCGGGCTGTCGCTGAACCTGGCGATCCGCATCCGCAACGCCCGCACCGGCCGTCAGGAGTTCGCGCGACTGAAGGTGCCGCCCATGCTCCCGCGGTTCGTGGAGGTCTCGCGCGACGACGACGCGGTGCGGTATCTGCCGCTCGAGGACCTCATCGCCAACAACCTCAGCGACCTGTTCCCGGGGATGGAGGTGCTCGATCATCACGCGTTCCGCCTCACGCGCAACGAGGATTTCGTGATCGAGGAGGACGAGACCGAGAACCTCATCCAGGCGCTCGAGGCCGAGCTCATGCGCCGGCGCTTCGGACCTCCCATCCGCCTCGAGGTCACCGACGACATGGACGACCTCACACTCGAGCTCCTGGTGAACGAACTCGACATCACCGAGCAGGAGGTCTACCGCCTGCCCGGACCGCTCGACCTGCGCGGCCTGTTCGATCTGGCGCGCATCGATCGCCCCGATCTGCACTACCCGCCGCACCTGCCCACGACGGCGCTCGCCTTCCAGCCGGGCGACAACACCGAGCGCAGCGACATCTTCACCGCGATCCGCAAGGCGGATGTGCTCGTGCACCACCCCTACGAGTCGTTCGCGACCAGTGTGCAGAGCTTCCTCGAGCAGGCGGCGAAGGACCCCCACGTTCTGGCCATCAAGCAGACGCTGTACCGCACGTCGGGCGACAGCCCGATCATCCAGGCGCTCATCGACGCGGCAGAGGCCGGCAAGCAGGTTCTCGCTCTCGTCGAGGTGAAGGCGCGCTTCGACGAGGCCAACAACATCGTGTGGGCGCGCAAGCTCGAGAAGGCGGGCGTGCACGTCGTGTACGGCCTCGTCGGGCTCAAGACGCACTGCAAACTCGCCCTCGTGATCCGCGAGGAGGAGGGGGTGCTGCGCCACTACAGCCACGTCGGCACGGGGAACTACAACCCCAAGACCAGTCGGCTGTACGAGGACTTCGGCCTGTTCACCGTCGACGACGAGGTCGGCCGCGACCTCACCCGCCTCTTCAACGAACTGAGCGGATACGCGATCGAGAAGAAGTTCAAGCGGCTCCTGGTCGCTCCGCTGCACCTGCGCAAGGGGCTCCTCCGGCTCATCGACAAGGAGCGCAAGAACGCGCTGGCCGGCAAGCCGTCCCGGGTGCGGATCAAGGTCAACTCGATGGTCGACGAGCAGATCATCGACGCGCTGTACCGCGCCAGCCAGGCGGGGGTTGCCGTGGAGGTGTGGGTGCGCGGCATCTGCTCCCTCCGCCCCGGTGTGCCGGGCCTGAGCGAGAACATCACGGTGCGGAGCATCCTCGGGCGCTACCTCGAGCATTCCCGCATCTTCGCGTTCGAGAACGACGGCGATCCGCAGATGTACATCGGCAGCGCCGACATGATGCACCGGAACCTCGATCGGCGCATCGAGGCGCTCGTGCGGGTCGTCGCCCCCGCGCACCTCCGCGAGCTGGACGATCTGTTCACCCTCGCCATGAGCGACGCCACCAGCTCGTGGTGGCTGGGCGCGGACGCGGAATGGACGCGCCACGCCCAGAGCGCCGACGGCGCACCGCTGCTGGACCTGCAGGATCGCACCATGCACGACGTGCGGCGACGCCGTCGCGCACGGGCCGTCCGATGAGCTCGGCCATCGTCTACGCCGCCGGCGGGGTGGTGTGGCGGGTCGTCGACGGCAAGCTGCGCATCCTGCTCGTGCACCGCACGAAGTACCGCGACCTGAGCCTGCCCAAGGGCAAGGTCGACCCCGGGGAGACCCTGCCCGAGACGGCCGCGCGCGAGATCCACGAAGAGACCGGCATCCGTGTGAGCCTCGGTGCGCACATCGGCGTCTCCCATTACCGGCTTCCGTCGTCGCGGGAGAAGATCGTGCACTACTGGGCCGCCGAGGCGACCGACGCCGCGATCCGGGCGAGTTCGTTCACGCCGAACAAGGAGATCGCCGGGCTCGAGTGGGTGTCGCTGAAGAAGGCCGTGAAGCGCCTCAGCTACCCCGTCGACGTCGAGATCGTCGAGAGATTCCGCGCCTTCCTCGACGAGGGGGCCTTGCGCACCTTCCCCCTCGTGATCCTCCGACACGCCAAGGCCGTCTCGCGCGACGCGTTCGACGGCGAGGTGGACGCCGAGCGTCCGCTCGCCCCGCGCGGGCGCCGGCAGGCGAACGAGCTCGTCGGCCCGCTTGTCGCGTTCGGCGTGCGCAAGATCGTCTCCAGCCCCGCAGTGCGGTGCGCCAGCACGGTGCGTCCGCTCGCGGCCGCTCTGGGCTGCAAGGTGCACCTCGAGCCGGGGATCAGCCAGGATGCGTGGGAGGAGGGGCGATCGGATGTGCGGCGCATTGTCGGTGATCGGATCCGCGCGCGCCGGCCCGTCGTTCTGTGCAGCCACGGCCCCGTGCTTCCCGACATCGTCAGCGAGCTCGCGCTTGCGGCCGGCAGCATCCCCGGCTCGTATCTGGGGAGCGCGTCGGCGCTGGACACGGGAGAGTTCTCGGTCGTGCATCTCTCGGCAGACGACCCGGCTTCGGGCATCGTCGCCACCGAGAAGCACGACGCCGGCGTGTGACGTGGAGGCGATCCGGGTCGCCTGGGCACCCGTCGCGGACGCCCGCCGACGCGCCGTCGCCGACGAACTGCTTCACCGCCTCGCTCCCGGGCGCGAGGTGTCGCGGGTGTGCCCCCGGTGCGGTGGAGACCACGGCGCGCCGCGGCTGACCCCCGGCGGACTTCTCGCATCGACGACGTATGTCCGGGACGGCATGAATCGTGTGGCGACCGCGGTCGCGGCTGTCATCGACGGACGCGGACTCGTCGGCTTCGGCATCGACGCGGAGCGCGGCGACGCCTCGGACGCCTCCGACGTGGTCGGTGTCGCCACCCTCCGGGAGTGGGTGCGACTCGAGGCTGCCGCCAAGGCCGACGGCCGGCTCCTGCGCCTCGACCCGACATCCGTCGTCGTGCACACCGCGGGTTCGACCTGGACGGCGTCCCTCCCGTCGGCCCCCGACGTGCGCGGGCGCGATCTGCCGGGACCGCCCGGGTCCGTCCTCAGTGCGGCGTGGCGCTCGGCATGACAGGCCGAGACCTCACGCGTCCGCGGGAAGCGGCGGAAGCTCGCGGGCGTAGAGCCACTCGTCGAAGAACGCCGCCATCGGGCGGCCCGCGAACGATTCCGCCAGCGCGATGAAGTCGTCCGTCGAGACCAGAGCATGGCGGTGGCGGCCGGTCCACGCGGTCAGCAGCTGCGCGAACGCCTCGGCGCCGATGGTGCGGCGCACGGCAAGGAGGGTGAGCGCGCCGCGCTTGTAGACCCGATCGTCGAACATGTCTCGGGCCCCCGGGTCTCCGATCACGATGTCGGCACGGAGGTCGCGAACGCGGCTGTGGGCTGTGGCCGCGAGATCCTCGATCGTGGGCCCGCCCGAGGCCTCGGACCACACCCACTCGGCGTAACAGGCGAAGCCCTCATTGAGCCAGATGTCTCGCCACGCGCCGATCCCGACGCTGTTGCCGAACCACTGGTGGGCGAGCTCATGGGCGATCAGCCGCTCGTACTCCGGTTCGAGATGGTTCGCGCCGAAGACGGCGAGTCCCTGCGCCTCCAGCGGGATCTCGAGATCATCGGGAGTCACCACCAGGGTGCACGCCTCCTGCGGATAGGTCCCGAAGGTCCTCGCACGACGCGTCGAAGGCGACTGAGAGTCCCGCGAGCACACGATCCCCCGGCGCCAGGGGCGCATCCTGCAGGAAGAGGTTCGCCTCGGCGTCGACGAACGCCGCCGCGCTGCGGTGCGTGACCGCCACGCCCTTCGGAACGCCCGTCGAGCCCGAGGTGAAGATGATCCACGCGTCGTCCTCGACGGTGGGCGGAGGCACCGCGGCGATCGCGCTCGTGCTCGGGTGGGGCGCGGCGTCGGCGTAGAGCACCGCCGGCCCGGTCGCCGCCCCACCGCCCGAGGCTGGATCAGTCGGCACATACACGCCGCCGGTGCCGATGATCCCGGTCACCGCCGCCTCGCCGAACACGAGCGCGGCGCGCTCGTCGGTGTCGTCGGCGTCGACCGGCACATAGGCCGCTCCCGCGGCCAGCACGCCGAGGATCGACACGTAGAGATCCCGGGAGCCGGACGGCACCCGGATGCCGATGCGGTCGCCGCGGCGAACACCGGCCTCGTGCAGGCGCGCCGCGGTGCGCGAGACGAGTGCGGCGAGCTCCCCGTAGCTCAGGGCGCCGGCGCCGTCATCGAACGCCGAGGCCTCCGGGTGCCGGGCGACGGTGTCGCGGAAGACCTCGACGAGCGTGCGCGGTCGGGTGGCGAGGGATGCGCGATCGAGCGCACTCTGGTCGAGGTCTGCGGGCACGTCAGACGGTCGCATCCACGGCCACGCGCGCCGCCTTCGTGATCTCGGACATGACCATCACGCTAACCACTCCGCGAAGCCGCCTTCGCACGGCTCGGGCGATCCGGTTTCCTGCACAACATCCGTTCACCAGTCGTTCACCTCCCGCGCGCACTCTCTTAAGGCTGCGTGCTTAGCGTGCACGGCGAGCCCCGCACCGGGCCCGCAACCCCAACCCCTACACGTGAGGATTCACAGTGAAGCTCAACCGTCTTGCGAAGATCGGCGCCCTCGGCGCTGTCGCCGCACTCGCCCTGACCGCCTGCGCCGCGAACGAGGGCACCGACACCGCCTCGGACACCACCGACGAGACGAGCACGCTCTCGGGCACCCTCGACGCCACCGGCGCCTCGTCGCAGACCGCCGCCCAGGAGGCGTGGGTCGCGAACTTCCAGACCGCCAACCCCGACGTCACGGTCAACTACGAGCCCACCGGATCGGGCACCGGCCGCGAGAACTTCATCGCCGGCGCCAGCAACTTCATCGGCTCGGACCGCGCGTTCAACGACGAGGAGATCGCCGCCGGCGGCTTCGCCGCGTGCGCCGCTGACGGAGAGGCCGGCATCGTCGAGCTGCCGATGTACATCTCCCCGGTCGCCGTCGCCTTCAACCTCGAGGGCATCGACAGCCTGAACATGTCGGCTGAGACCATCGCGAGCGTCTTCGCCGGCGACATCACCAACTGGAACGACGAGGCCATCGCCGCCGACAACCCCGACGTCGAGCTCCCCGACCTCGCCATCTCGCCCGTGCACCGCTCGGACGACTCGGGCACCACCGAGACCTTCACCTCCTACCTCGAGGCCGCCTCGGGCGGCGCGTGGGAGTACGAGGCCGACGGCGTGTGGCCGATCGACTCCGGTGAGGCCGCTCAGGGCACCTCGGGCGTCGTGGACGCGACCCGCAACGGCAACGGCGCGATCACCTACGCCGACGCCTCGCAGGTCGGCGACCTCGGCACCGTCTCGGTCGGCGTCGGTGGCGAGTTCGTCCCCTACTCGGCCGAAGCCGCCGCGATGATCGTCGACTCGGCTCCGCAGGTCGAGGGCCGCGGCGAGGGCGACCTCGCCCTCGAGGTGGACTACAGCACCGAAGAGTCCGGCGTCTACCCGATCGCCCTCGTCAGCTACCTCATCGGCTGCGTCGAGTACGAGGACGCGAACACCGCTGAACTGGTCGCGGCGTACTTCTCCTACATCGCCAGCCCCGAGGGCCAGGACGCCGCCGCCGAGAACGCCGGCTCGGCCCCGATCTCGGACGACCTGCGCTCGCAGATCGAGTCCGCGATCGCCCTGATCGGCTGATCATCCCCCTGATCCCGCCCTGCCCGGCCTCGCCGTCGGGCAGGGCGGGATATCCCGTCCGACCCGCAGCAGACATACTGGGGCAATGGGTTCCCGGCGAAGGACAGAAATGGCGACGACCACCGACAACCGCCCACCCGTGAAGACCGAGACCAAGCGCGGCGCACGCCGCCGCCCCGGCGACCTCGCCTTCTCGGGCACCGCTCTGGCCGCAGGAATCACCATCCTGGTGCTGCTGGCCGCGGTGTCCGTCTTCCTGATCGCCGAATCCGTTCCGGCGTTCACCTCCGACCCCGCCGAGAACCCGATCCTCAACGGCAGCTCGTTCCTCGAGTACGTGTGGCCGCTCGTCTTCGGCACCATCTGGTCGGCGATCCTCGCTCTGGTCGTCGCCGCACCCTTCGCCATCGGCATCGCCCTCTTCATCTCGCACTATGCGCCCCGCAGAATCTCCGCGGTGCTCGGCTACATCATCGATCTGCTCGCCGCCGTGCCCTCCGTCGTCTTCGGCCTCTGGGGCGGCCTCGTCTTCGCCGGCATGGCTCAGCCGTTCTACGTCTGGCTGAACGAATACCTCGGCTGGATCCCGCTGTTCGGCGGCCAGGTCTCCGCCACCGGCCGCACCATCCTGACCGCCGCCCTGGTGCTCGCGATCATGGTGCTGCCGATCATGACCGCCATCTGCCGCGAGGTGTTCCTGCAGACCCCGGTACTTCACGAAGAAGCCGCTCTCGCGCTCGGCGCCACCCGCTGGGAGATGATCAAGATGGCCGTCCTCCCCTTCGCCCGCGGCGGAATGGTCTCCGCGGCGATGCTCGCCCTCGGGCGCGCGCTCGGCGAGACGATGGCCGTGACCATGGTGCTGTCCGTGTCGGGCGTGGTCACCTTCGAGCTCCTCACCGCGACGAACCCGACCACCATTCCCGCAAACATCGCCCTGTCGTTCCCGGAGGCCTACGGTGACGGCATCAGCGTGCTCATCGCCACCGGTCTCGTCCTCTTCGTCCTCACCTTCGGCGTCAACGCACTGGCGCGCTGGATCGTCGCGCGCCGCGCCGAGTTCTCGGGAGCCAACTGATGACCACCATCGAGAAGACCGCCGCACCGGCGAAGGCGAACTCCCTCACCACCGGCCGCCTTCCGAAGGCGACGCCGTGGATCGTCCTCGCAGCGTCGTGGGCCCTCATGGCGGTCGTGTTCGGATTCGCCAACATCGGCAACCCCGTCGGCGACTTCAACATCGCCGCCACCGTGTTCCTCGGAACCCTGCTGTTCGTCGCGGCGATCTACGCCATCTCGTCCATCGTGGAAGGTCAGCGCAAGGCGACCGACCGCTTCATCACCGCCATCGTGTCGGCCGCCTTCCTGGTGGCCCTCCTCCCGCTGATCTCCCTGCTGTTCACGGTGCTCGTCAACGGTCTCGCCCGTTTCGACATCGAGTTCTTCACGTACAGCATGCGCAACGTCATCGGCGATGGCGGCGGCGCGATCCACGCCATCTGGGGCACCCTGCTGATCACGCTGGCGGCGACGATCATCTCGGTCCCGATCGGCCTGATGACCTCCATCTACCTGGTGGAGTACGGCTCGCGCAGCAAGCTCGGCAAGGCCATCACCTTCTTCGTCGACGTGATGACCGGCATCCCGTCCATCGTCGCGGGTCTGTTCGCCTACTCGCTGTTCGTGGTCTTCTTCGGTCCCGGCATCTCGAACGGCTTCATGGGTGCGGTCGCACTGAGCGTGCTGATGATCCCCGTGGTCGTGCGCTCGTCGGAGGAGATGCTCCGCCTGGTGCCGAACGAGCTGCGCGAGGCCTCGTACGCCCTCGGCGTGCCGAAGTGGCTGACGATCGTGAAGGTGGTCCTGCCCACCTCGATCGCCGGCATCACCACCGGCGTGATGCTCGCCATCGCCCGCGTCATCGGAGAGACGGCCCCCCTGCTGCTGACGGCCGGCTACACCGCGAGCCTCAACCTCAACCTGTTCGACGGCAACATGATGACGCTGCCGGTGTTCGTCTACAACCAGTACGCCAACCAGGGCACCAGCCCCGACTCGGCCATCTCCCGCGCCTGGGCCGGGGCCCTGACGCTGATCCTGATCGTCATGGTGCTGAACCTCGCCGCTCGCGCGGTCGCGAAGTTCTTCGCCCCGAAGACCGGTCGCTGACCCACACCCGAGAGAAAGAACCGTCTTGTCCAAGAGCATCGAAGTCAACGACCTCAACGTCTACTACGGCGACTTCCTCGCCGTCGAGGGTGTGTCTCTCGACATCGAGCCGCGTTCGGTGACCGCCTTCATCGGTCCGTCCGGGTGCGGCAAGTCGACCTTCCTGCGCACCCTCAACCGCATGCACGAAGTCATCCCCGGCGCCCGCGTCGAAGGCGAGGTCCTCCTCGACGGCGACGACCTCTACGGCAACGGCGTCGACCCGGTGGCGGTGCGTCGCCAGGTCGGCATGGTCTTCCAGCGCCCGAACCCGTTCCCGACCATGTCGATCCGCGAGAACGTTCTGGCCGGCGTCAAGCTGAACAACAAGCGCATCTCCAAGAAGGATGCCGACGACCTCGTCGAGCGGTCGCTGCGCGGGGCCAACCTCTGGAACGAGGTCAAGGACCGGCTCGATCGTCCCGGTTCGGGCCTCTCGGGCGGTCAGCAGCAGCGTCTGTGCATCGCCCGCGCCATCGCCGTCTCCCCCGACGTGCTGCTGATGGACGAGCCCTGTTCGGCGCTGGACCCCATCTCGACGTTCGCGATCGAGGAGCTGATCGGCGAGCTGAAGAACGAGTACACGGTCGTGATCGTCACGCACAACATGCAGCAGGCATCGCGTGTGAGCGACAAGACCGCCTTCTTCAACATCGCAGGCACCGGCAAGCCCGGCAAGCTCATCGAGTACAACGACACCAAGACGCTGTTCACCACCCCGCAGGAGCAGGCCACCGAGGACTACGTCTCCGGTCGCTTCGGGTGATCGACCGCCTCCGTCAGACAGCGCCCGCACGGATCACCGCGCGGGCGCCGTCCGTATGAGCGCGCCGCTCAGTCGCGAGGCGTGAGCAGGTACTCGTTGAGCGATGCCGTGAAGGCGGCGTCGAGGGGCAGCTGCGCGCCGTCGATCGCGACCACCGGAGCCGCGAGCCGAACGCTCGAGACGAGCCACGCCGCATCCGCTTCGTGCAGCCGGGACACCGGCACGGTCTCGTACGCGGCATCGAAGCCGAGGTCGCGCAGGTGTGCGAACAGGCTCACCTGGGTTGTGCCGTGCAGGATGCCCGCGCCGGGTTCGGGCGTGACGAACCGGTCCCCGAATCGCAGGATGACCGAGCTGGTGGGCCCCTCGAGCACGATGCCGTCGGTCGTGACGAACAGCGCGTCATCGGCGCCGCGTCGCCGCGCCTCGCGGATCGCCGCCATGTTCACGGCGTAGGACAGGGTCTTGGCCCCGAGCAGCAGCCACGGCGCTCGTGCGGGAGCGGCGCTGTCGAAGCCGCGGTCGAGCGTGACCACGCGGACACCCCCGGTGCGGGCGGCGGTGTTGTCGGGGGCGGATGCGGCGGTGACCCACGCGGTCGGGGTGGGTCCGTGCTCGATGCCGCGACTCAGGATGAGCTTGATCACGCACTCCCCCGGCGGACATGCCGCGGCCGCGACGGCGATCGCCTCACGCCACTGCACGAGGTTCGGTGCCGGCAGGTCGCACAGCCGCGCCGAGTGCGCCAGCCGGTCCAGGTGGGGTCCGACCTCCTGCGCGTGCCCGTCGACGACGCCGATCGACTCGAAGATGCCGTCACCGCGCTGCGTGCTCAGCTCGCCGATGCTGAGCGCGGGCGCCGCAGGGTCGACCTGCTGGAACGTCGCCGCGAAGTCGGCGGCGGCCGCATCCGCGTCGGCGGGGTCGATGATGAGCGCGAATCTCCAAGCCATGGCACGAGCCTACGGCGCCCGGAATACCCCCGGCGCACGGTCCGTTACACTGGAACAGCCGGGCCGCAGTAACCCCGGGCTCCATCTTCTGCCGCTTCGAGCGGCCTTGCGCCGAGAGGCGTTCTGCGGCCCGGCACTTTGCTGCCCGGCCCGGCCCGGACGCTGCCCGCCCGGACGCGCATCCGCATCCTCATCCACTCCGCTCGGCACGACGCCCGATGTCGGAGATTCATCGCTTTGTCGGAGACATTTGCCGTTTTTCTCCGACATCGGCGCGATTCTCCGACATCGGCGAGGCGATCGGGTGCGATCAGGATGGATCTGGTGCGATCAGGTGAGGGTCTCGCGCCGCCACAGGCCGGCGCAGGTCGCGAGATCGGTGCCGTAGTCGGACAGGCGGAGCGCTCGGCGCGTGAGCGCACTCGCACGGTCGGACTCCGTCGGCTCGTAGTCGTCGGCGAGGTGGGTGGATCCGGCAGCCTGGATGCGGCAGAACGCCGCCGCACGCTCCAACGCCACGGCGAAGTCCCCGCTGAACGCGCCGCGCAGGATGACGTCGATGAGCGCGACCAGCTCCTCCGGCCCGGCAGGCGTGGGAGCACCCGCGACGACGTCGTCGGCGGAGGCGAGCTCCGCGCGCCCGCGCTCGTACAGCAGCGCCGCGGTGCCGGGATCGTCGTGGATCATCAGCTGCAGCAGGTACAGCCGCCACAGCGCGCCCGGCAGGCTCGACGCCGGCGAACGCGACCACAGCTCGGCGATGTCGTCGATCCCGTGGTCGTCGGTGAAGGTCACCAGGCGGTCGACGACCGCCGCATCCGGCTCGTCCCGCACGCGCGAGAGCAGCGCCTGGGCGGTCGAGTGTGCGGCGCGCGAGACCTCAGCCGGGTCCTGCGCCGAGTAGAGCCGATCGAACAGCTCCGCGGGGCGCCGCACGGGCTTGTGGAATTCCCGGGACTCGTCACTCATGCGTCCAGGCTACGCGCCCGACGACGACGTCACGCCGTGGGGATGACCACGATCGGATCGGTCGACGGCTGTCCGGTCGGCGATCCGCCGGCGGGTTCGATCGTCACCGCGAGGGCATCTCCCGGCTCGAACTGGCCCTCCAGGAGCGCGGGCTCGTCGCTGTCAGCGGGACTGTACAGGCCGGCCGATACCGGACCCTCCCCGCGCACGAACCACAGCTCGTACGTCTGGTCGTCGCCGAGGTCGGGCAGATCGTCGGAGACGAGCACGGCCTGTCCCAGCGACTCCGACCAGTAGGCCGTGACCGCACCCTCGCCGCTGACGAGCTCGGCAGTCGTCGCCTCCGAATCCGGGGCGTCCTCGATCTGCTGGAGCGCGACGACGGATGCCGGCCGCGTGAGGTACTCGTTGATCGTGACCGCGCCGAAGCCGAGCGCCACCAGCAGCACGAGCGACGCGGCGAGCGCGAACATGCCGCGCATCCACTTCTGCCGTGCGACGGTCTGGATGGCTTCGGTGCGCGGCGCCGTCGACGGCTGGACCGGCGGTGATGCCGGCGCCTTGGGGACCTGCGGTGTCTCGGCGATGCGGGCGAAGAGTGCCTCGCGAATCGCCGTGGGCGGCTCGACGACGGGGACGGCAGAGCCCAGCAGGGCCGCGGCATCGGCGTCGGCGGCGGCGATGTGCTGCCATTCCGGGTTTGCGGCGAGCGCGGCTTCGTACGCGCGCTCGTCGTCGGCCGACAGGGCGTGCAACGCGTGCCCCGCCGACAGCTCCGCGAACTCGTTCCGATTCACGCTTTCACCCCCATCTCGACCCGTAGCCGCGACAGACCGTCGCGCATCCTGGTCTTGACCGTTCCCAGCGGCGATCCTGTCATCGCCGCGATCTCGCTTTGACTGTAACCCCCGTAGTACGCCAGGACGATGGCCTCGCGCTGAGGGTCGGGAAGGGCCGACAGAGCCGTCGAGACGCGTCGTCCTTCGAGCTTCAGTTCGACCTGCTCCGCGACCCCGTCGTATGCCACTCCGAGGTCACGGATGCCGGCGCGGACGTCGCGATCGCTGCTCGCCTGCGACGACCGCACGCGGTCGACGGCTCGGCGATGGGCGATCGTGAGCACCCACGACCTTCCTTGCCCTTTCTTCGGAGCGAACTTCGCGGCGGATTGCCACACCTCCAGAAACACTTCCTGAAGGACCTCTTCGCTCTGCGATCGGTCGACGAGCACACGCAGGATGAGACCGAAAACGCGCGAGGAGAGCATGCCGTACAGCGCGGTGAACGCGCTCTGGTCGCCTCCGGCGATGCGTTCGAGGAGTTCGGCGACGTGATCGGTGCGGTCGCTGCCGTCCTCGGGGACGTCGACGCCGTCAATGACCATACGCTCCAGCATGCCTCACGCGCGCGAGGAATCCGGTATCGGTGCGGTCCGCTTGACGTGTGTCGACGGCTGTGAGCGGCTGCGGAGAAACCGGATCCGAGAAATCTCCAATCCACCCGCCCGGGTGCTCCGAACAGCCTGTGTACGCCGCTTCTGCGGACGACGATCCGGCCCTCGCGGCCACCTACACCGGAGGTAAAGTCATGCTCACCAAGAAGTCGCACATCACTGCTGGTCTCTCGCTCGCCGTCGCCGCGACGTTCGCGCTGTCGGCCTGTTCCGGCTCCACGTCGTCGGAGACGATGGACGAGGACATGCCCACCGAAGAGACGACCGCCCCCATGGAGGACGACGCCATGGAGGAAGACACCATGGACCCCGCCGCCATGCTCGTCGGCCCGGGCTGCGCCGACTACGCCGAGGCCGTTCCGGACGGCGCGGGCTCGGTCGAGGGCATGGCCATGGACCCCGTCGCGGTCGCCGCGTCGAACAACCCGCTCCTGACCACGCTCACCGCGGCCGTCAGCGGCGAGCTGAACCCCGACGTCAACCTCGTCGACACCCTGAACGGCGACGAGTTCACCGTCTTCGCGCCCGTCGACGACGCTTTCGCTCAGATCGACGACGCCACGATCGAGACGCTCTCCACCGACTCGGAGCTGCTCACCTCGATCCTCACGTACCACGTCGTTCCCGGGCAGCTGAGCCCCGACGAGGTCGTCGGAACCCAGACCACGGTCCAGGGTGGCGACGTCGAGGTCACCGGCTCGGGTGACGAGCTGATGGTCAACGACGCGATGGTCATCTGCGGTGGCGTTCAGACCGCCAACGCGACCGTGTACCTCATCGACTCGGTTCTGATGCCGTAAGGCTCGAACCGCCGGCGGCCGGACTCGGGGGAGGGCCGGCCGCGACCAAGACGACGCGGTCGTCGACGCTATGCGAGGTGCGTCGGCGGCCGCGTCGCCCATTAGGCTGGAGGTTCACGGGCCTCTAGCTCAGTCGGTAGAGCATCGGACTTTTAATCCGCGGGTCGTGGGTTCGAGCCCCACGGGGCCCACCAACCTCGTCATGCGAAGAGACCTCGGCCACCGCGTGCGAGGATGAGGCGTGCCCACGGTCACCGCTCTCTTCCGCTACCCGGTCAAGGGCTTCACACCCGAGGCGCTGACCGCTCTCGAGATCGACGCCGACGGTCGCGTGCGAGGCGATCGGGTACTGGCCTTCCGGTTCGCCGACGCCGTGACGCCCGATTCCGACGGCGGGCTCGACCACTGGCCGAAGGAGCGCGGCCTCTCGCTCATGCGCTTCGCCTCCCTCGCGAGGCTGCGCACGACGTTCGACGCCGCAGAGCGGCGCCTGCGCATCCACGACGACGAGGAAGGCCTCGTGCTCGACACGGTCCTCGACGATGAGGGTCGCCGAGAGGCGGCGGATGCGATCGGCGGGTGGCTCACCCGCACCACCGACGCCCGTCTTCTCCGTGCGGACGGCGTCATGCCCCTCCACCTCATCGGCGACGGGCTGACCTCGCGCTTCCAGGACCGCGCCCGCGGATATGTGTCGCTGCACGGAGCCGCGTCGGTGCACGCGGTGGCGGATGCCGCGCCGGTCGCCATCGACGATCGCCGTTTTCGATCGAACATCGTCATCGGAGACACCCACGCCTGGGAGGAGCTGAGCTGGTGCGGATCGCTGCGCATCGGCGGGATGGAGTTCGACATCGAGCGGCCCATCGGCCGCTGTGCGGCGATCACCGTCAATCCCGACACGGGCGTTCGGGATGCGCGCCTCCTCGGCCTGCTCACGAAGGAGTTCGCCCAAGCGGAGCCGACCCTGGGCGTTCTCCTGCTCCCCCGACACGGTGGCGGGACCATCCGGGTCGGAGACGACGTCACTCCGCTCTGACGTCCGCGTCGGTCCGAGCGCGAGCGCGGGAGGCCTCCGGGCGCACGAGGATCCAGCCGGCCACGCTCGCGGCGATCGCCGTGAGCGCTCCCCCCGCGAGAGCCGGGAACTCCCGCCAGTCCGACGGCATGTCGGCCGTCGCCCAGAAGAACACGATCAGGGCGGCGACCGCGAACGCCGGGGGGAGCACCCACATCGCCTCGCGGAACGTGCCGCGGGAAAACCGACGGGATCGGCGGACACGGACGACAACCGCGGCCAGCACCGCGAGTGCGAGAGCCGCGGCGGTGAGGACGCCGACGAGCACGATCGGGAACACCTGGGACAGGCGATGCTGCGTCCACCCGGCCCGGTCGACGGTGAAGGACCCGGCGGGGAACTCCAGCAGGACACCGAGGCCGGAGTAGGTGCCGGAGGTGGGATATCCGTACTCCCCCTCGGCTGTCTCGAGCACGTGAGTGACCACGGACCCCTCCGTGATCTGCTCCTCGGTCAGAGTCCCGCTGGCGTCAGAGTCCGGGAGCCCACGCTCCAGCTCCTCGACGGCCGTGCCGAACGGGAATCCCGATTCCCGCCAGTCCCGCGCCTCCTCGGCGGTGTCCGGGTCCTCCCGTAGCCACCCGGCGGACAGTGCTGTCTCGGCGAGGTCATCCGGAATGGCGATCGAGACGCGTGCCGACGGCGCCGAAGGATGCCCCCATCCGCTCTCCCACCCGTCCAGCAGCGCACTCCAGCGGATCCGCTGCACCGTCTCTTCGTCGTGTCCCGACACCGGCGATCCGACGCCGACGGTGACCGGATGCTCGATCGCGTACGCGATCTCGACCGTATGCTCGCCCTCCAGCACCCGTGGCAGAGCCGTCGAGACCTCTGTCTGGGCACCCACCCGCGAGGCGCTGTAGTCGACAGCGTCGCCGTCGACGCGCACCGCGGCAACCTCGAATCCGATGTCCTGGCCGTCCACCTCGGCCGGGAATCGCTGGGCGAACTGCGGCACGCGCGCGGCCCCCTCCTCGAACGTCACGTCGACGCGCTCCGTGACGACCAGGACCGGTTCGCCGGCGACGAGCTCGATCCTCGCCGCGATGTCCACCGCGCTCACCTGCGTGTAGAGGGTTCCGGCCGCGGCGAAGTCCCAGGATGCACTCGTCCCTCCCCGTTCGTACGGGTTGGGCACGATCGCGATCACGCCCACGGCGCCGACGACGACGAAGACCGCCAGGACGCGGATGAGAAGCCTCGGCCAGGTCAGGAAGTCGCGCGTGCGCCAACGCCGGAGATCGTCGGCGCCGAGCTCGTCGGCCACGCGCGCGAAGACGACCTCGCCGGTCGGCCTCGGATCACCGGTGAGGACGGCGTAGGGAAAACCTCGATCGGTCAGCGGAGAGCGCGCGATCAGCTCGGTTCGTTCGGCCTGAAGACGCACGCCCAGCAGATGCTGTCGAGCGAGGGCCCCCCGACGAGTCAGCGGGCGCGCCGACAGCGCGATCCAGAAGATGGCCGCGGTGAGCACGAGCGAGAGGGCGACGAAGGCGACCGGCCACCACACGATCGCGAGCGTGGCCTGGTGGGAGAGCTGCCGGACCAGTCCCAGCTGCAGGAGTGACAGAGCCGGCGGAGCACACAGGAACGCGTCGCGCACGAACCCTCGGGGGATGCGGCGGTATCCCTCCCTCAGCTGCGCGCCGCGGGCGGGATCGAGCCGGAAAGCCGCCGCCGCCCGGAAGCGGTCGCCGAACCGGCCGGTCCGCGCAGCCGCACGCCCCACCGCCGCCAGGTGCTCGGCGCGGCGGCCGCCACCGAGGCGATCGATCGCGAGGGCGAGTTCGCGCGTGCGGACCGCACCCAGAAGCTGAGCCGCGGTGCGCACATCCACGCCCTCCGGCGGATCGTGCTGAGCGACGTACCACGGCCGCCCTCGGGCATCGCTCCAGGCGACCGCCCGCGCGGCAAGGGCGAACAGGAGCGAGACGAGAAGGATCGCGAGCGGAACGAGAGGGCCGAACGACTGGACGAGGAAGAGGGGCGAGGGCGGAGGCATCGCGATGGTGCCGGCGGGGAAGACGAGGGTGAACCATGCCTGCGAGTGCGGGGGCATGTTCTGCTCGAGCGTGAACGCGTACGTCACGCTCGACGGCGGGGAGTCCGCTTCCGGCTCCAGCCACTCCCCGCCGCCGACGAGGCTCCACGCGGCCGCCCCTCGCGGGCTGCGCACGAGCTCGGAATCGAGGTGCTCGGGCAGCGTGACGCTCACGTTCAACACCGCCATGCCGTGCGGCCAGTCCGGACCGAGCACGCTCCACTCGACGATGTCGGCGTCGCGGCCCGTCGCCGCGTCGATCCCCGAAAAGGCGAGGTCGTGGAGGCGATAGCGCAGCACGAGGGTGTGATCACCGGACAGCTCGTGGCCGGCATCGACCTGCACGCGCAGCTGATTGCCGGTGTCACGCACCGCGGGTGCCACCGCCACGCCGTCGAGCGTCACCTCGATGACCTCCGTGCGCAGATCATGCCCCTCGTACTGCGTCGGCAGCGTGCGCGCGATCGTCGATCGATCGAGGTCGTCGGGAAAGAGCGCCGTGATGGTCTCGGTGACCTCGGCATCCAGATGGCCGTCGCTCTGCGGCAGCAGCGTGTAGGCGGCGTCGAACTCGCGGGCGATCCAGCTGTCGGTCGCGCTCTCAGCGGAATCGAGCAGGTCATCCAGCGTCAACGGCGGGTTGATGACGGGACCCACCAGGAGGAGCACGCCCACCGCGGCGACCAGCGCCCAGCCGCCGCGCAGCGTCCAGCGCAGCCGCGCGCCGCCGTGCGACCGCAACCATGCCTCCGTCGCCAGGAGCCAGCGCGACAGCAGCGCCCACAGCGGCGTCGGGCGAGGGCGCGTGTCGTCGACGCGATCCGCGGGGGGCGCGTCGGAGGATCCGGGGTTCTCCACGCCGGTCAGAGCGCGAGCAGAAGAGCGATGGGCAGGATGACGGCCGCCGCGCCGACGACGAGTCCTGCCGCGGCCGGGAAGCGTCCTCCGCGCCCGAGTTGATACAGCCGGAACCCGAACGCGCTGCACGCCACGGCGGGCACGCCGACGAGGATCGACAGGCCGGGACTGATCACGCTGAGCAGCATCGCCACGATCGCGAGCACGAGCCCGGCCACCGCGACGGGATTGGTCACGCGGTCAGGGGCTGAAGCGTCCGGCTCGTCGTCGGTCACCCTCCGAGACTACGCGGCACGCGGTGCGACCGGTGGATCAATCCACAGACGCGGCGAGCGCGCCGCCGGCGTGGGCGATCTCGGCGAGGGCGCGGTCGCTCGAGTCGGGCGCGACCCCGGCGACCAGGTCGGTGAGCACCCGCACCCGTCGACCCGCGGCGATGGCATCCAGGGCGGATGCGCGAACGCAATAGTCGGTGGCGATGCCGACGACGTCGATGTCGAGCACGCCGTGCTCTTCGAGCAGCTGCACGACCGTGCGGCCGTCGTCGGTCTCGCCTTCGAACAGCGAGTACGCGGGCTCCCCCCTGCCCTTCTTGAGGTGATGGCTCACACCCGTCGTGTCGAAATGGTCGTCGTATTCGGCGCCCGCCGTTCCGGCGACGCAATGGACGGGCCACGTGTCGACGAAGTCGGGCTCGCCGTCGGCGAAGTGACCGCCGTTGTCGTTGTCGCCGTCGTGCCAGTCCCGCGACGCGACGACGATGACATAGTCGTCGCGATGGGCGGCGACATGCTCACTGATGCGGCGGGCGACGTCGTCACCGCCTTCCACCCCGAGGGCGCCGCCCTCGGTGAAATCGTTCTGGACGTCGACGATGAACAAGGCCGTGCTCATTCTTCGAGCGTACGCCGGTACTCCGCTCGTGTCAGGGCGTGGCCGTCGTCGGCCGTGAGTTCCTCCGCCGGCTGCCCGTCATCCGACGAGCCCGCTCCGGATGCGCCGCCGCGCGCCGAGTCCTCGCGCCGCGCGAGCTTCGAGGGCCACCAGATCGCCCGGCCGATGTCGTACGACAGCGCGGGAACGAGAAGGGAGCGCACGACGAAGGTGTCCAGCAGCACACCGAACGCCACGATGAAGGCGATCTGGGCGAGGAACAGGATCGGGATGACCCCGAGCGCGGCGAACGTGGCCGCCAGAACGAGGCCGGCGGAGGTGATCACCCCGCCGGTGGCGACGAGTCCGCGCAGGATCCCGCGCCGTGTGCCGTGGACGAGCGATTCCTCCCTCACTCTCGACATGAGGAAGATGTTGTAGTCCACGCCGAGGGCGACGAGGAAGACGAATCCGTACAGCGGCACGGCCGGATCGGCGCCCGGGAAGGCGAAGACGCCGTTGAAGACGAGAGCCGATACGCCGAGGGCCGATCCGAAGGAGAGGATGACGCTCGCCACCAGCAGCACCGGGGCCAGCACCGCCCGCAGGAGCAGCATGAGGATGACGAGGATCACCGCCAGGACGACCGGGATGATCACCGTCCGGTCGCGGATCGAGGTGTCGTTCGAGTCGATGTCGGTCGCCGTCACCCCGCCGACGAGGGCCGTTCCCTCCCCCAGCTCCTCGTCGTACGCGATGCGCAGGTCGCGCACGGTGTCCTCCGCGGCGACCGAATCGGCTGCGTCGGTGAGGGTTCCGATCAGGAGCACGTCGCCGTCGGAGAGGGTCGGCTCCGGCGCCGCGGATCCCGGGGGTCCGAACGCCTCGATCGTGGCCTCGCCGCCATCGACGACGACACCGGCCTGGCCGGTGGGCGAATCCTCGCTCGCGACGGCGACGGCATCCACACCCTCGTTCTCGTCGAGCACCTCGGCGGCCGCGCCCAGATCGGACTCGGGGACGATCACGTACACCGGGCTTCCCGACCCTGCCGGGAAGTGCTCGGCGAGCACGTCCTGCCCATCGCGCGCCTCGGAGGCGCCGAGCACGAGGTCGCTGGTGGCGACGCCGTCGGCCTTCAGCTGCGTGACGCCCACGGCGGCGGCGAGAAGGACGACCGTGCTGATGATCCAGACGGGGCGCGCGTGACGCGCGACCAGGCGCGCCTGCCGCTGCCAGAATCCGGCGACCGGCTGGGTCAGATCGTCGGGGATCTGCGCGGGAGGCGCCTTCGGGATGAACGGCCAGAATGCTGCTCGACCGAACAGCGCCAGCAGCGCCGGCAGGAAGGTCAGGGCGGACAGCATCGAGAAGACGATGCCGATGGAGGCGATGGGACCGAGGGCGCGGTTGGTCGCGAGGTCGCTGAGCAGCAGGCACAGGAGTCCGGCGATCACGGTGCCGCCGGACGCGAGTATGGGCTCGAACGCCCCGCGCCAGGCCCGCAGGGCCGCATCCCAGCGCCCGAGTCCCTCACCCGCGGCCTCGCGGAACCGGGCGACGTAGAGCAGGGCGTAGTCGGTCGCCGCGCCGATCACGAGGATGAAGAGGATGCCCTGCACCTGGCCGTTCAAGACGAAGACGTCGGCGAACGCGAGCCACCACACGACCAGCAGCGCGACGCACAGCGCGAACACGCTCGTGAGCAGCACGAGGATCGGCAGGAGGGGGGATCGATAGACGATCACGAGGATCACGAACACCGCGATCAGGGCCACCGCGAGGAGCAGGCCGTCGATGCCGAGGAAGCCCTCGGTGAGATCGGAGGTGAACCCGGCCGGGCCGGTGACCCAGCCCTGCATGCCGTCGGACAGGTCCGCCTCGATGAGGTCGCGGATCTCCTCGACCGTCTCGCGCACCTCGCCCGACGAATCGATCGGCACGAAGATCTGCGCCGCCTCCTCGTCCTCCGACACGATCGGCGGGGAGACGCCGTCCACGACGCCGGGAAGGTCCGCGATCTCGTCGGAGAGATCGCTGATCTCCGCGTGGTCGTCGTCGGAGAGGGCGCCGTCGCCGGTGACGACCACGACGGCCGGGATGGTGTCGTCGCCGAGGAAGTCCGGCAGCCGTTCGGAGACCTGCGTGGCGTCGGCGCTCTCGGGAAGGAAGCTGGACTGGTCGTTGGTGGCGACCTCGTCGACCTTTCCGAAGTACGGGCCCCCGATGGAGCCGCCGATGAGCCAGACGAGAACGAGGACGATCGGGATGCCGACACGCGCCCATCGTGGGGGCGTGCGTCGGACGTGCTGCGGCGAGGACATATAGCTAGCCTATCTAGCGATATCCGTCCCAGACGGAGGCCCGTAGGCTGATCCCGATGTTCGCCGCGCTGATCGCCTTCACCGGGGCCCTCGTCTACGGCTCCGCCGACTTCCTCGGCGGGCTGGCCGCACGACGTCTGCGGTCCATCGTCGTCACCGCGGTCGCAGCCGCCACCGGTCTCCTCGCCCTCCTCGCCGCCCTGCCGCTCGTCGGCGGCGCTTGGCTGAGCACCGATGTGATGTGGGGACTGCTCTCCGGCATGCTCGGCGTCGTCGCCATCGTGCTCCTCTACGCGTGCCTCGCGATCGGGCCGATGAGCATCCTCTCGCCGCTGACAGCCGTCGTGACGGCGATCGCCCCGATGTCGTGGGGGCTGCTCGTTCAGGGCGAGGCCTTCAGCGCCCTGGGCTACGCGGGGCTCGCGGTCGCGCTCGCCGCGGTCATCCTGGTGGGATTCATCCCCGGCGAGGAGGTCGTCCGCCCGAGCCTCCGCGGCCTCCTGATGGCCCTGGGCGCCGGCGCCGCGATCGGCGCGTTCCTCATCGCGCTCGATCAGACCAGCGAGGCGAGCGGTCTCGTTCCCCTCGTCGTCAACCGCGCGACGAGCACCGTCATCACCGGCGCCGTGGTGCTCGGCATGGTCGTCATCGCCCGGCGGCGCGGGCGGCCGGCGACGCACGCTCTTCTGCCCGTCGGCGCGCGCGTGGGTGCCGCGCCGAGCGGCCACGTCGACCTCGAGCACGCCGGCGGGGCCCCGACCGCGGCTGGGCGCGTTCCGCAGATCTCACCCTGGTGGCTGGCGATCGGATGCGGGCTGCTCGACGTGGGAGCGAACGTCGCAGCCCTCCTAGCGCTGCGATCGGGCGATCTCGCGGTGGTCTCCGCCCTCACGGCGCTCTACCCCGCCGGCACGATCCTCCTCGCCGCGCTCGTGCTCCGGGAGCGCGTCGCGGGCGTGCAGTGGATCGGCCTCGTTCTGGCGCTCGTCGCCGGCGGGATGCTCGCGGTCGGCTGACGCGGTCACCCGCGCACGAAGATCAGCGCGATCGAGACGCCGAGCGACACGACGCCGACGCCGAGGAACCCCACGGCGAACCAGGTCACGGCCCGCACGAGCGGCGAATGCGCGGTAAGGCGCAGGCGGTCACGGCTCCCCTGGCGGGCGAAGGCGTCGGCGGTGTCGTCGTGACCGATCGCCTGCTCCTGCTCCGCGGTCAGCACGGCCTGACCGACACCGTCATCGCCGAACCAGCGAGCGACCCGACCCTCGGGTGCGTCGTCGATGACGATGCGCACGGGTCGCCACGTGCCGTCGACGAGATAGAGGATGAGCGCGAGCCCGGCAACCAGAGTGCCGACACCGAATCCGAGCCACGCGAAGATCTCGGCGACTGTGTCGACCGCTCCGTGCATCGGCGATCCTCCGGTGGAGAGGGCGACAGGGGCCGCGGATGCGACCCCCTTCGCGTCTGAGCCACCTAAGGGAATCGAACCCTTGACCTATTCATTACGAGTGAATCGCTCTGCCGACTGAGCTAAGGTGGCGCGCCCCGCTTGCGCGATGCACGATCAACGATCTTACAGCCTCGTGAACGCCGCCGCGAACCATCGGCGCCGGGTCACTCGCAGGTGATGTCGCCGTCGGGGACGGTGCCGTTCAGGAGATACGCGTCGACGGCGTCATCCACGCAGGCGTTCCCCTTGTTGTAGCCCGTGTGACCCTCACCCACGCGCGTGATCAGAACGCCGGACGACAGTTGATCGGCAAGCGCCACCGACCATTCGTACGGGGTCGCGGGGTCGTTGGTCGTGCCGACGACGAGGATGGGCGCCGCGCCGTCCGCGGTGATCTCCTCGCGCACCCCGGTCGGAGCGGCCGGCCACGCATCGCAGGGGTCGGGGCCCGACCAGTACGGCGCGATCGTCGGCGCTTCGGCGGCGATGAGGTCTTCCGCCGCCTGCTCCTCCGCGTCGGTGGCGTCGTCGGGGTAGTCCAGGCAGTTGTAAGCGCGGAAGGCCTCGGCGGAATTGTCGGTGTACTCGCCGCCCTCCCGGCCGTTGTAGAAGTCGGCGAGCGTGAACGCGAGGGTCGGGTCGCCGGCCAGAGCGTCGGTCAGCGCCTGGGTGAGGAAGGGCCAGCTGTCCTGGGAGTACAGGGCGGCGATGATCCCGGTCATGAGCGAGTCCGCGCCCAGCTGCCGCCCGTCCGCCGCGGGCAGGGGCTCGGCGTCGACGGCGGCGAGCAGGATTCCGAGGTCGGCCATGGCATCGTCGACCGAGCCTCGGAAGGGGCATTCCTGACCATCGAGGCAATCGGCCATGTACGCCCGCAGCGCGGACTCGAAACCGAGGGCCTGCGTCGTGCCGACCTCGAGTCCGGAGATGGAGGGATCGATCGCGCCGTCGAGCACGAGGCGCCCGACCTTCTCCGGGTAGAGCTTGGCGTACGTCGCCCCGAGGAATGTTCCGTAGGAATACCCGAGATAGTTCAGCTGCGCGTCGCCCAGCACGGCCCGGAGCACGTCCATGTCGCGAGCGGCGTTGTCGGTGGTGATGTAGGGCAGGATGCCGTCGCTGCCCGCCTCGCATGCATCCGCGAACTCCTGGTTGCGCTCCTCGAGCTCCGCGGTCCAGCCATCGCTTCCGCGCGGATCCTCCGGGATGTCGTACAGGTACGCATCCATCTCGGCCGCGTCGAAGCAGGTCACCGCCGTGGACGCGCCGACGCCGCGCGGGTCGAATCCGACGACGTGGTAGGCATCCACCACCTCTTCGCCCACGGCGAAGGTCAGCGAGTCACGGATCAGCGAGACACCGCTCGACCCCGGCCCGCCGGGATTGGTCAGCAGCGACCCGATCGGGTCTCCCGAGGTCGCCCGGTGGCGGATGACGGACAGCTCGATCTCGCCCACGGTCGGGTCGTCCCAGTCCAGCGGCACGGCGACGGTCGTGCAGTCGAACTCCGAGCCGCACGCGGCCCAGTCGAGTGTCTGCTCGTAGAACGGCAGCAGCTCGGCCGCCACGCCGTCGGTGTCGGGAGCCGCGCTCGTGGTGGGGGCGGCCACGCCGCCCTCCTCGGGGATCATCGCGTACAGGCATCCGGTGAGCGTGAGGCTCGCGACGGCGATCCCGCCGACGACGGCGCCGACGCGACGCATCAGGGTGGTCTTCACGGTGTCCTCCCGCTGGCGACGGTGACCAGCAAGCTCTCGAGGGCCAGGGTGGGGTTGACGTTCTGTTCGAGGTTGCGCCGCGTCTCGGCGATGCGATCCAGTACCACCAGGGCGCGCCGCGGGCCCCAGGTCTGAGCGAGCGCGCGCAGTTCCGACTCGAGCTCGCGGTTGATCATGTCCGCCTCGCGCTCGAAGGCCAGCATCACGACATCGCGGTACATCGACTGCAGATCGGTGAGCACCCGGTCGATGCCGTCGCGCAGACTCCGGGTCGCGCGACGCTTCTGCTCATCCTCGAGCGCGGTCACCTGGGAGCGCACGGCGGGCGGCAGTGCGGCACCGTCGGCGACCCCGAGCGTGCGCCGCAGGTCGGCGCGCTCGGCCTCGTCGCGTTCCGCGGTGAGCGCCTTCGCGTCGTCGGTGGCCGCCTGCACGATGCGCGCGGCGACCTCGACCGCGTCGCCGACCCCGCGCACGCCGAGCACGCCGCGAAGGGTTTCCTCGCGTCGCGCTCGGGCGGCCACGTCGGTCGCCAGACGCTGCGCCATGCCGATGTGCCGCTGGGCGTGCCGCGCCGACTGCTCGGCGACCCCGGGATCGGCGCCGGTGCGCTGCACGATCAGGCGGGCGACGTCGTCGACCTCCGGGTCGCGGAGCCGCAGGGTGCGCACCCGCGAGCGGATGGTCGGGAGCAGATCGGCGTCGCTCGGCGCGCAGAGCACCCACACCGTGTGGTCGGGTGGTTCCTCGAGGGCCTTCAGCAGCACGTTCGAGGTGCGCTCGGCCATGCGATCCGCGTCCTCCACCACGATCACGCGGTGCCGACCGAGCGACGGCGCGTAGAAGGCGCGTTCGACGAGCTTGCGCGCCTCGTCGATGCGGATGATGACCTGCTCCGTGCGCAGCGCCGTCAGATCGGGATGGGTGCGGGCGAGCACCTGCCGCATCACCGTCTCGTCGCCGGGCTCCGCGATCAGCGCCGCCGCGAACGCGTAGGCGAGGGTCGAGCGCCCGGAGCCGGGGGGTCCGGTGATGAGCCACGCGTGCGTCATCGCCGTGGGATCCGCCGCCGCGGCCCGCAGGATCTCCACGGCGTCGGGCTGGCCCCACACGGCGTCCCAGGGAAGCGGTGCGGGATCGACGACGTCGACGGGAGACACCGGGTCGGCCGTCGCATCCATGGTCGTCAGCCTAATCCGCCGCGCCGACGTCGCCGGAACGCGCCTCGAGGAGGACTGCCACCCGGTCGCGGACTGCACCGGCGATCTCCCCGGCGGGGCGCGTGGCGTCCACGACGAGGAAGCGGTCCGGCTCGGCGGTGGCCAGCGCGAGGAACTCGGCGCGCACCGCGGCGTGGAAGACCTCCTTCTCGGCCTCGAGGCGATCGAAGGGCTTGTCGTCCGCATCCAGCCGACTGCGCGCGAGGTGGGGATCGAGGTCGAGGAGCACCGTCAGGTCGGGTAGGAGCCCCTCGGTCGCCCACAGGGACAGGTCGCGCACCTCGTCGCGTCCGAGCACGCGCCCGGCGCCCTGGTAGGCGACCGACGAGTCGAGGTAGCGGTCCTGGATGACCACATCGCCTCGCTCGAGCGCGGGCCGTACGAGCGTGGCGATGTGGTGCGCACGGTCGGCGGCGTAGAGGAGCGCTTCGGCGCGAGGGGCGACCTCGCCCCGATGGTGCAGCACGATGTCGCGGATGAGGGCGCCCACCTCCGTGCCGCCGGGTTCCCGGGTACGGACCACGCTCGCCCCGCGATCGGAGAGCCATTCCGCGAGCAGCTGGGCCTGTGTCGTCTTGCCGGCGCCGTCGCCGCCCTCGAGGGTGACGAAGAGTCCGCGGGTCACGACTTCTTCGAGGTCGTCTTGCGCGACGTCGTCGCCCGCTTGCGCTTGGGGGCCGGGCCCTTGGCGCGCTTGTCGGCGAGGAGCTGCACGGCACGCTCGAAGGTGACCGCCTCGACATCTTCGCCGCGGGGAATGGTCGCGTTCGTCTCGCCATCGGTGACATACGGCCCGAAGCGGCCGTCGCGCAGCTTGATCGGCTTGCCCGAGGTCGGGTCGGCCTCGAACTCCTTCAGCGCACTGGCGGCGCGGCGCGCGCCGTACTTCGGCTGCTTGTAGATCTCGAGTGCCTGCTCGAGGGTGACGTCGAAGAGCTGCTGCTCACTCTCCAGCGTGCGCGAGTCGGTGCCCTTCTTGAGGTACGGACCGTACCGCCCGTTCTGCGCGGTGATGGGCTCGCCGCTCTCCGGGTCCTCGCCCACGGTGCGCGGGAGCGACAGCAGCCGCAGCGCGGTCTCCAGATCGACGGTGTCGACCGACATCGACTTGAACAGCGACGCGGTGCGCGGCTTGGGGGCGTCCTTCTTCTTGGTCGCGCGCTTCTTCGGGGCCTCGGCCTCGGCGGGAGCCGCCGGCTCCTCGGGCTCCGGCTCGAGCTCCTGCACGTACGGCCCGTAGCGCCCGTCCTTCACGACGATCTGCTTGCCCGTGTCGGGGTTCACGCCCAGCACGCGGTCGCCGGCGACGGGCGCCTCGATCAGCTCGGTCGCCTTCTCGACGGTGAGCTCATCCGGGGCCAGGTCTTCGGGGATGTTGACCCGTCGCGGCTCGCCCTCCGGGTCCTCGGCGTTCGGCACCTCCAGATAGGGCCCGTACTTGCCGAAGCGCAGGGTCGCCACGTCGCCGATGGGCGTGGAGTTGAGCGCGCGGGCGTCGATCTCGCCCAGGTTGTCGACGATGTTGCGCAGTCCGACGTGCGCGTCGGATCCCCAGTAGAACTCGTGGAGCCAGTCGACGCGCTTCTGCTCGCCGCGGGCGATCGCATCGAGGTCGTCCTCGAGCGCCGCGGTGAAGTCGTAGTCGACGAGATCAGCGAAGTGCTGCTCGAGCAGCCGCACGACGCTGAAGGCGAGCCAGCTGGGGATGAGCGCCTGACCGCGCTTGGAGACGTACCCGCGGTTGAGGATGACGTCGATGATGCTCGCGAACGTCGAGGGGCGCCCGATCCCCTTCTCCTCGAGCGCCTTGACGAGGCTCGCCTCGGTGTAGCGCGGCTTGGGAGAGGTGGCGTGACCCTTCGGCTCGACCTCGGTCAGGCGCAGCACGTCTCCGACCGCGAGCTGCGGCAGCGACTGGTCGGCCGCCTTGTCGGCGTCGCCGTGCTTCTCGTCGCTGCCCTCTTCGTAGGCCTCGAGGAAGCCCTTGAAGGTGTAGACCGTTCCCGAGGCCGTCAGCTCGACCCGGCGCCCGCCGGCGTCGACCTCGAGCGTGACCGTGGTGGTCTCGTACTTGGCGTCGGCCATCTGGCTGGCCATGGTGCGCTTCCAGATGAGGTCGTACAGGCGCTGCTCGTCGCGGTCCAGCTCGCCGGCCACCGACGACGGAGTGCGGAAGTCGTCGCCCGAAGGACGGATCGCCTCGTGCGCCTCCTGCGCGTTCTTGGAGTTGCTGCGATACAGCCGGGGGTTCGCAGGAACGGCCTTGTCGCCGTAGAGACTCACGGCCTGGGCGCGCGCCGCTTCGACCGCCTGCTTCGACAGCGCGGTCGAGTCCGTTCTCATATAGGTGATGAACCCCTTCTCGTACAGGCGCTGCGCCACGCTCATGGCGTGCTTCGCGCTCATCGAGAGCTTGCGACCGGCCTCCTGCTGCATCGTGGAGGTGGTGAACGGGGCCTTGGGGCTGCGGGTTCCCGGCTTCGCCTCGAGGTGGGAGACGGATGCGCGCGACGCGGTGCGGATGGCCTCGGCGAGGTCGTTCGCCTCGGTCTCGCTGAGAACGAGAACCGCCTTCTTGAGCTCACCGCGGTCGTCGAAGTCGGTGCCGCGCGCGAGGGCTCCCCCGTCGATGCGCACCAGCCGTGCCGAGAAGGCCTTCTCGGGGTCGGTGGCCTCGCGCAGCGTGACCGCCGTCGCGTCGATCCCCCAGTACGACGCCGAGACGAACGCCATGCGCTCGCGCTCGCGGTCGACGACCAGGCGCGTCGCGGCCGACTGGACGCGACCGGCGGAGGTTCCCTGCTGCACCTTGAACCACAGCACGGGGCTGACGTCCCAGCCGTAGAGCCGGTCGAGGATGCGCCGGGTCTCCTGCGCGTCGACGAGCGCGAGGTCGAGCTCGCGGGTGTTCTGCACCGCGGCACGGATGGCGTCCTTGGTGATCTCGTGGAAGACCATGCGCTTGACCGGGACCTTCGGCTTGAGCGTCTCCAGAAGGTGCCACGCGATGGCTTCGCCCTCGCGGTCTTCATCGGTGGCGAGCAGGAGCTCGTCGGCCTGCTTCAGCGCCCGCTTGAGCTCGGTGACCGTCTTTCGACCCCGCTCGCTCTCGACGTAGTACGGATCGAAGCCGTTCTCGACGTCGATGGAGTACTTGCCGTAGGCCTCTTTCTTCTCAGCCGGGATCTGCTTCTTGTCCGCGAGATCGCGGATGTGCCCGACCGAGCTGAGCACCTCGTAGTCATCGCCCAGGTATCCCTGGATCGACCTCATCTTGGTCGGCGACTCGACGATGACGAGCTTCTTGCCTGTGGCCAACGGGGGGTCCTTTCGTCGATGCACACCATACACACCGCCCGATAGCGTGTCGCTGAGAGCCACCCGTCACGGCGGTGGGCCGGCTCGCGCCGACGCGTGGAAGGGCATCCCCGCGAAGGTCGACGACAGCGTCACGGTCGCGATGAGCTCCACGAGGTCGCACGACGACACGGTGACGCCGTTCGCTTCGGCGACCTCCGCGGCTCGCTCGCAGGGCACCCCGGTCGCCGCGCCCGAGGCGGCATCGGCGGCGGCGAGGGCCGCGGCGTCGGCGGCCCCGGCGAGTCGCTGGGCGGCGCCGGACGCTATGCCGACGACGGCGAGCGCTCCGATGAGGGTCGTTGCGGCACCGATCGCGCCGACCGTGGCTGCGGTGCCTGGCATCAGAGTCCGCCCGCCAGCGCGCAGCCTTCCGCCCGCAGGGTGATCGGCAGCGGCGCGGCGTCGATCGCAGCGCGTACGCAGACGAGATCGCCCCGCGCCGTGATCTCGACCGAGGCGCCGGGGACCGCCGAGGTGACGGCGCCGGCCGCCCGCCCGGGATCCTCCTCGCGGGCTGCCAGACGCGCCGCGTCGGCGACGGCATCCTGCAGGCGCACCTGCCGGGAGCCGGCGCTCAACGCGCCGACCCCCAGCGCGATCACCAGAACCAGGGCCGGCAGCGCGACGGCGAACTCGGCGGCGACGGCCCCGCGGTCGTCGGTCGGGAACCCGCCGCCGAGAACGCCGCGCCTCATTCGACCGTGAGGGCGCGGCGGACCAGGTCGGTGAGGATGCCGCGCACCTCGTCGGATCTCATGATGACCACCAGGAGTCCCGCGAAGGCGACGGCTGCCATGGTGGCGATCGCGTACTCGGCGGTCGCAGCCCCGCTGTCGTCAGCGAACAGACGTCGGGCTCGGGCAGTGGTGAGGGTCGGAAAGGACATCGGATACTCCATCTCTTGCGGTGGTTTCTTCGGGGCACGCTTGTCGGGTCAGGGCGGGGCGGATGGGAGATCGAGCGGCACGGCCCCGAGCACGCCGAGCATCATCGGGGCGACACCGAGCAGCAGGAACGCCGGCAGCGTGCACACCCCGAGCGGTACGAGAAGGCGCGAGGCGAGGTGGGCGGCGCGCAGGCGTCCGTCGACGCGGGCGCGATGTCGCGCGAGAGCCGCCGATGCGCGCAGCATCTCGACCGCGGGTACGCCCGCCCGACGGGAGAGTTCGAGTGCCGGCTCGGCGACGTCGCGCTCCTCGGCGCTTTCCGTGAGTGCCGAGGCCGAGGCGACGAGTGCCTGCGCGCGTGCGATCGACACCCCTCCGCTCAAGGCGATGGCGAACAGCTCCGCCCCCATGCCGGGGATGTGGGATGCGCCGCCGGCCTTACGCACGAGGACCGCGTTCCACCGGTGCGCCGCCAGGGTGAGCAGCAGACCGCCCACGAGACACACGGCGCCCAGGGGCGAGCGGGTGAGGGCGGCGAACGTGTCGAATCCGAAGGCCGCGGCCAGCACGACGCCGACCGCGGGAAGCCATCCCATCAGCCTCGCCGTCGCGCGAGGCTCCGCCAGGGCGACGCGCACGTCGTCGGCCGCCTCCTCGGCGTCGCGGAGGGCGACGGACAATCCGCGCAGGCTCGCGGCCAGCGGTGCTCCGACCGTCGTCGCGACGCGCCACGCGGCCGCCACATCACCCCATGCCGCCGCGCGCTCCGACGCCCCGGGGTCTCGGCGCCGATGCGGCGGTCCGGCCGCCGACGAGGCGATCGCCGTGGCCAGATCGCCTCCGTCGGAGACGGCGGCCATGACGCGGACCGCCGCGATGTCGCCGGCGGCCGCGAGCATCTCCCACGAGCGGGCGGGACCCACACCGGCCTGCAGCATGACCGCGAGCCGCAGCACCGTCCCCGCCGGATCGGCCCGGTCGGGCTGGACGCGACGGCGCATCAGGCGGGCGGCCACGTCAGTTCCTCCACGCGAAGACGACCCGACTCCTCGAGGGTCGGCCGGCCGACGGCCGCGATGCGCCGGGCGCCGTCGCCGGATCGGGCGACGTGGATCACGAGATGGACCGCGCTGACGGTCTGTCGAGCGAGAGTGCGATCGTCCCAGCCGGCGAGCGCGCCGAGGGCCTCGAGTCGGGCGGCGACCTCGGCGATGCCGTTCGCGTGCACCGTGCCCGCGCCGCCGTCGTGGCCGGTGTTCAGCGCCCCCAGCAGATCCCGCAGTTCCGCACCGCGCACCTCGCCGACCGCGAGACGATCCGGGCGCATGCGCAGCGCCTCGCGCACGAGCCGCGCAAGGTCGATCGCCCCGGCACCCTCGAGATTCGCCTGCCGCGCCTCCAGGCGCACGTGATGCGGATGCCCCACTCTCAGCTCGGCAACGTCCTCGACCGTGACGATGCGCTCCGTGTGCGCGGCCGCCGACAGCAGCGCGGCGAGCAGCGTCGTCTTGCCCGCACCCGCAGCCCCGGTGACGAGGATGTTCCGGCGCTCGCCCACGATCTTCTCCAGCCAGGCGCGAACGGGCGCGTCGAACATGCCCGAGCGCTCGAGCTCGTCGAGCCCCGGACGAGCCACGCGCGGGATCCGGATCGAGATCTCGGTTCCGGCGAGGGCGATGGGCGGAAGCACCGCATGAACCCGGATGCCCTCGGCGAGCCGCACGTCGATGCACGGGTGGGCGTCATCGATGTGCCGGTCCCCCGCTCCGATCAGCGCGATCGCGAGATTGCGCACCTCTTCCTCGGTCAGGCGCCAGCCCGGTTCGGGGCGCGCGCCGCCGCCACGGTCGACGTGCAGGCCGCGCGCGGCACTGACGAAGAGGTCGGTCACACTCGGGTCCTCGAGCACACGGTCGAACGGGCGCATCACCTCGGGCGAGGTCGCCTCGGCGCGCACGACCGGAGGCGTCGCCGCGACGGCGACAGAGGCACCCGGAGTCTCCACCGAAACAGGGCGCGGCTCGCCTCGACGAGCGACGACGAAAGGAGCGGCCATGCCCCGACGGTAGAGAGACCCTGAGCAGCGGAACGGCTCCGGCGACGCTGCGGTGGATGCCCGAGCGCGGGTAGCGGGATGTGGAGGAGGAGTCCCGGAAAGAGAGAAGGCGGCATCCCATGGGGGGAATGGGATGCCGCCGTGTGCGACCGCCCGGAGTTGGGGGGTGTCGGGGGTCGCGATGCCAGAATCGATGTTCGGCCGAGACGAGTGTACGTGGCCCGGCGGGGCGGAAAGTGCCTTCTGAGCGCTTTCCTTCCGATATATCGGTGATGTTCTCGATATCTCCTGCGCGCGTTCTCGATACCTCCTCTCGGGGGTGGTCCGACGCGCCCCCGCTGGCTAGATTTGCTGCGACTCGGACGGCCGCATGCGCCGCCCGCACCGATGCGAAGGAGCCCCGATGAGCAGTCAGATCGACCACCTGCTGAGCGAGGATCGGCGATTCTCCCCCTCCCCCGCGTTCGCCGCCGCAGCCGTCGGCGACGCCGAGCTCTACGCGAGGGCGGAGGCCGACCGGCCGGCGTTCTGGGCCGAGCAGGCCCGCGACCTGCTCCACTGGCACACGCCGTTCACCACGACCCTCGACTGGTCGAATCCGCCGTTCGCGGAGTGGTTCGCCGACGGTGAGCTCAACGTCGCCTACAACTGCCTCGACCGCCACGTCGAAGCCGGCCACGGCGACCGGGTCGCCCTGCTCTGGGAGGGCGAGCCCGGCGATGAACGACGCGTGACCTACGCGGAGCTCACCGACGAGGTCAAGCGCGTCGCGAACGTGCTCACCGATCTCGGCGTCGGCCGGGGAGACCGCGTCGCGATCTATCTGCCGATGATCCCCGAGGCGATCGCCGCGATGCTCGCCGTCGCGCGCGTCGGCGCCATCCACTCGGTCGTCTTCGGCGGCTTCTCCGCCGACAGTCTGTGCGCACGCATCGACGATGCCGGCGCGAAGCTCGTGATCACCGCCGACGGCGGGTATCGCAAGGGAAAGGTGTCGGCCTTGAAACCTGCGGTCGACGCCGCCCTCGCCGACCGCAACGGCAGCGGTCCGCAAGAGACGGTCGAGCACGTGCTGGTGGTGCGCCGCGGCGGCAACGACGTCGAATGGAACGCCGAGCGCGACCTCTGGTGGCACGACGTCGTCCCCGCGGCCTCGGCCGACCATGAAGCGGAGGCCTTCCCCGCCGAGACGCCGCTGTTCATCCTCTACACCTCCGGCACCACCGGGAAGCCCAAGGGGATCCTGCACACATCGGGGGGCTACCTCACCCAGGCGGCCTTCACCAACCGGGTCGTGCACGACATCCATCCCGACACCGACGTCTACTGGTGCACCGCCGACATCGGATGGATCACCGGTCACTCGTACGTCACCTACGGCCCGCTCGCCAACGGCGCCACCCAGGTGCTGTACGAGGGCACGCCGGACACGCCGCATCCGGGGCGCTGGTGGGAGCTCGTCGAGAAGTACAGCGTCACGGTGCTCTACACCGCACCGACCGCCATCCGCTCGTTCATGAAGATCGGCCGCACCGTGCCGCAGTCGTTCGACCTGTCGAGTCTGCGTCTGCTCGGGTCGGTCGGTGAACCCATCAACCCCGAGGCGTGGATGTGGTACCGCGAGATCATCGGGTCGGGCCGCGCACCGATCGTGGACACCTGGTGGCAGACCGAGACGGGCGCGATCATGATCTCGGCCCTTCCCGGGGTCACCGAGGCCAAACCGGGATCGGCGCAGGTGCCCCTCCCGGGGATCGCGGTCGACGTCGTCGACGAGAGCGGTGAGCACGTGGGGAACGGCAACGGCGGCCTGCTCGTGGTCACCGAGCCGTGGCCGAGCATGCTGCGCGGCATCTGGGGCGATCCCGACAGGTTCGTCGAGACGTACTGGTCGAAGTTCGCCGATCGCGGGTTCTACTTCGCCGGCGACGGCGCGCGGCTCGACGACGACGGCGACGTCTGGCTGCTCGGCCGTGTCGACGACGTCATGAACGTCTCCGGGCATCGGCTGTCGACCGCGGAGATCGAGTCGGCTCTCGTCGCGCACGAAGCGACCGCCGAAGCCGCCGTCGTCGGGGCGTCGGATGAGACCACCGGGCAGGCGGTGGTGGCGTTCGTCATCCTCAAGCAGAGCTTCCTCGACGCCCACTCGGCCGAGGGTCTCGCCGAGACGCTGCGCCGCTGGGTCGGCGAGCAGATCGGTCCGATCGCCCGTCCGCGCGACATCTACATCGTGGCCGAGCTTCCGAAGACCCGGTCGGGCAAGATCATGAGGCGGCTGCTGCGCGACGTCGCCGAGGGACGCGAGGTCGGCGACACCACGACCCTCGCCGACACGATGGTGATGTCCACGATCCAGGCGAAGATCACGTCATAGCGACACCCGCGCGCTCCGCCCGGCAGACTGGGCCGATGAGCTCTCTCGACGCGTTGCGCGCCCGCGTCGCGGAGCATCCCTCCAACGCCTGGGCGCGCGAGCGCGGATGGGACCCGCTGATCGTCGGCACCGAGCGGGCGCGCGTGCTCATCCTCAGCCAGGCGCCGGGGCGACTCGCCCAGGCGTCCGGCATCGCCTTCGACGACCCCAGCGGACGCCTCCTGCGCAGCTGGATGGGAGTGACCGACGAGGAATTCTGGAACCCCGACCTCGTCGCGGTGCTGCCGATGGACGCCTACTTCCCGGGCAAGGGGACCAGCGGCGACAAGCCGCCGCGCCGAGACTTCGCCGACCGCTGGCACCCGATGTTCCTCGAGCGGTTCGCCGACGTGCGCCTGCGCATCGTCATCGGCGGCTACGCGCAGCGCCGCTATCTCGGGTCATCGGATGTGACCGCCAACGTGCGCGCAGCCGAGACGTTCCTGCCGATGTACCCCATCGTGCATCCATCGCCCCTCGCGCGCGGCTGGCGCACGCGGAACCCGTGGTTCGTCGAGGAGAAGGTGCCGCAGCTGCGCCGCCTCGTGCGTGACGCCATCGGCCGGGGATGACGGCTTCGTCAGGCGAGGGTGAAGACGACCTCGACCTCGACGGGGCTGTCCAGCGGCAGAACCGGCACGCCGACGGCCGACCGGGCGTGCCGGCCGGACTCGCCGAAGATCTCCCCCAGCACGTCGCTCGCGCCGTTGATGACGCCGGGCTGGCCGGTGAAGTCGGGAACGGACGAGACGAAGCCGACGACCTTGAGCACGCCGCTCAGCCGGTCGACGCCTCCTGCCGCAGCCGCGGCTGCCGCGACGGCGTTCAACGCGCACTGGCGGGCGTAGCCCTGGGCATCGGCGGCGGCGACGAGGCCCTCGCCGTCACCGACCTTGCCGGTGGCGGGCAGTGCACCTCCGACGATGGGGAGCTGGCCCGCGGTGTAGACGAGGTCGCCGTGCACCTTCGCCGGCACGTATGCGGCGACGGGCGGCACCACCTGCGGCAGCTCGATCCCCAGGTCCGCGAGACGTTCCGAGACGCTCACGCCGCACCTCCGTCGAACTGGCGCGCGGCCTGCGCGGCCGCATCCAGCCCCGCCGTGTTCGCTGCGCCGTCGCCGCCGGAAGGACGCTTGAAGTAGCCGACCAAACCACCCTCGGGACCGGGAACGACCTGCACGAGCTCCCAGCCCTGCTTGCCCCAGTTGTTCAAGATGGCGGCGGTGTTGTGAATCAGCAGGGGCGTGGTCATGTACTCCCACGTCGTCATCGAGGCTCCTCGGGGGTTCGGTGCGTTTGGCGGATCGGCGCCGGTCGTCAAGGGGTTCCCCAGCTACCTCCCCTACGATCAAGCCTATGCCTCAGAAGAATCGGACGGCTAGCGGTGCGCTCGGGGGGATCCTGGGACTCGTAGGCCTGAGCGCGGTCGCCGGTGTTCTCATCACCGCCACGGTCACGCCCGCCATCGCCGTGACCGGTGCCGCGGCGTCGAGCGCCATCACGATGTTCGACAAGCTGCCGAGCGTGCTGGAGATCGAGAAGCTCATGCTTCCCTCCACCATCTACTACACGAACTCCGACGGGGAGGACGTCGAGCTGACGCAGTTCTACGACCAGAACCGCGAGCCGGTGACGTACGACGAGGTCGCCCCGGTCATGTACGACGCGATCCTCTCCAGCGAAGACCCGCGCTACTACCAGCACGGCGGCGTCGACCTCATCGGCACCACGCGCGCTCTTCTCAGCAATGCGCAGGGCGGCGAGACGCAGGGTGGCTCCTCGATCAGCCAGCAGTACGTCAAGAACATCCTCATCCAGCAGTGCGAGAGCAACGCCGAGGGCGAGACGGCCGAAGAAGAGGCCGCCGCCAAGCTCGCCTGCTGGACCGAGGCGACCACCGCAGCCGGCGTCGAGGGCTACCAGCGCAAGCTGCAGGAGATGCGCTACGCCATCGCGCTGGAGCAGAAGTACTCGAAGAACGACATCCTGCTCGGCTATCTGAACATCGCCAACTTCGGCGGCACCAACTACGGCATCGAGGCCGCCGCGCGGTACTACTTCAATGTCAGTTCGTCCGATCTCAGCGTCGCCCAGGCCGCGACGCTCGCGGGCATCGTTCAGAACCCGAACACGTACCGCATCGACCAGCCCGGCGGCTCGACCACCAACAGCGAGGGCACCCCGCTGAACACCGCGCCCGACGGCGAGGTCAACGAGGGCGACGGCACCATCACGGCGCTCGACACCCTCCTGGCCGACGGCACGATCACCGAAGAGGAGTACCTCGCGGCCGCCGACGGCTACACCCTCACCAAGGGACGTCAGCTCTACGTGCTCAGCCGCATGCTCGACGACGGCAAGATCACGCAGGAGCAGTACGTCGAAGCGGCCAAGTCTCCCATCGAGCCGAACATCACCGTGCCGTCCTCCGGCTGTGCCGAGGCCGGCGGGTCGGCGTTCTTCTGCAAGTACGTGCAGGACGTCATCGCCAAGGATCCCGCCTTCGGCGAGACGCAGGATGAGCGCGACGCCGCCCTGCGCCGCGGTGGCCTGAACATCTACACCACGCTCGACATCGACCTGCAGCTCGCCGCCGAGCAGACCATGAACGAGACCGTGCCGCAGTCGATCGACGGCATGCAGCTCGGATCGACCACCGTGAGCATCGAGGCCGAGACCGGCCGCATCCTCTCGATCGCGCAGAACAAGACGTTCAGCGAGCGGGCCGACGACGTCGGCGACCCGACGAAGACGTCACTCGTCTACGCCGGTGACTCGACCTTTGGCTCGTCCAACGGATTCTCTGCGGGTTCTACGTACAAGCTGTTCACCCTGATCGATTGGCTCGAGAACGGGAACTCTCTCAACGAAGTTCTCAACGGGCGGGTGCACAAGGTCACTCGTCTACAGAACAGTTGTGTCGAAGGCGGGTGGTGGATCGACAACGGCGCGGAGGCGATCAACAACTTCGCACGGGATCCAGGCCGCGTAGGAACTCCCATGCAGTTCACCGCCGCGTCCCTCAACTCCGGCTTCCTCGCCATGGCCGAGCAACTCGACCTGTGCGACATTCAGGCGGACGCGACGAAGATGGGCGTCGTCAACGCGAAGACGGGCCAGCCGGCCGAGTCCGACAAGATGGGCGCCTTCTCCGTCCTCGGTGATCTCAACGTGTCGCCGATCTCGGTCGCCGGCGCATATGCGACGGTCGCCAACGGTGGTGTCTATTGCGAGCCGCAGGCAATCGATCGGGTGACCGATTCCGATGGCAATGAGCTCCCCGTCCCGGAGCGGTCGTGCGAGCGGGTGCTGGACGAATCGGTTGCAGCGACCGCTGCCTACGCTCTTCAGGGCGTGATGAACGGCGGTACGGGCGCGCAGGGAAACCCGTACGACGGCATTCCCGTGATCGGCAAGACCGGAACGCACGAAACCTCGCAGACGTGGCTCGTCGAGTCGAGCACGAAGGTCGCGACCGCCGCATGGGTCGGCAACATCGAGGGATTCCAAGACGTCTTCGACTACGGCGTCGCGTACTACCGCTACGCCCTGGGCAAGGGCGTGCAGGCGGCGGCGAACGCGAAGTACGGCGGTGGCGAGTTCCCCGCTCCCGACCAGAACCTGCTGCGCACGGTCTACACCGATCTGCCGAACGTCGTGGGCATGTCGGTCGATCAGGCGACGGCGACCCTCCAACAGGCTGGATTCAGCGTGACCGTCGGTGACGAGGTCGACTCGAGCGAAGCCGCAGGCACCATCGCCGAGCAGAGCCCCGGCGCGGGCCGCGTGGCCGGTGGCACGAACGTCACGATCCGCCCGTCCAACGGTCAGGGCGTGACGGTTCCGGACGTGTCGGGTCAGTCGCTGCAGGATGCGGTCAGCTCGCTGCGTTCCGCGGGCTTCGGCAGCGTCCAGCCGGGCAGCTGCGAGGCGACCGGAAACGGTGACGACGATGACGATGACAACGGCGGGGGCAACGGGAATGGCGACGGAAACGGCACCACCCAGGTGACCGGCACCAGCCCCGGAGCCGGCGAGCTCGTCAACCGCAGCGACACCATTTCGGTGAACTACCGCGCCGAGTCCTGCTAGTGGCGCGACGCGCCGGCCAGACCGCCCTCACCGCCCTCGCGGCAGTGGGGGCGGTCGGCGCGGGAGCCGCGGTCTGGGGCGTCGGCATCGAGCGGTACCTGTTCACCGTCCGCCGCCACACGCTCGCCGTACTCCCCGCCGGAAGCCGCGCACTGAAAGTACTGCACGTCTCCGACGCCCACATGGCGCCGTGGCAGCATCGCAAGCAGCAGTGGATGGCGACCCTCGCCGACCTGGAGCCCGATCTCGTCGTCAACACGGGCGACAACCTCGGCCACGCCGAGGGCCTTGTCGGCATCCGTCGCGCCTTCGATTCGCTGCGCGGCATCCCGGGTGTGTTCGTGCACGGATCGAACGACGTCAGCGCGCCCTCGCCGCGCAACCCGTTCCGATACTTCCTCGGTCCCAGCCGCACGAAGCACCGCGAGGTGGCGTTGGACACCGACGCCCTCGACTCCTACCTGCGCGACGAGCTCGGGTGGATGGATCTCAACAACGCCGCCGTCAGCCTCGCCGTCGGCGGACTGCGCCTCGACGCCTTCGGCGTCAGCGACGCCCACCGCGGCTGGGAGCGGCTGGATGCGCTGCCGGGGGCGCTCGAGACCCTCGGCGACCGGTCGGAGGCGGCCCTCACCCTCGGTGTCACGCACGCCCCGTACCGACACGTGCTGGACGCGCTCGTCGATCTCGGCGCAGGCACCCTGTGGGCCGGTCACACGCACGGCGGCCAGGTGCGCATCCCCGGCTCGGCGTCGGCGCTCGTGGCCAACTGCGACATCCCGCTCGATCAGGCACGCGGCCTCAGCAGCTGGGCACGCGCCGGCCGCGACGTGCCCCTCAACGTCAGCGCGGGCATCGGCCACTCGATCTTCGCGCCGGTGCGGTTCGGATGCCGCCCCGAGGCGTCGCTGATCACCCTCACCGCACGCGCCTGACCCACTTCCCCTCCACAGCACGCCGTCGGCAGTTCCTCGTCCACAGGCGCGGAGATCACCGCCGATCCGGGGCGGGCGCACCCGCACGATCGGAGCATGAAGCGTGCCCTCCTCCTTGTCGGGATCCTGATCGCCGTCGTCTCCGGCGGCTTCGTCATCGCGTCGTGGCTGGCGCCCTCCACATCGCAGGCGGCCGAAGCGGGGGCCGGCTTCGGCACGTGGGCGCCCACGTCGCAGTACGGCTGGCACGGCTCCATGCGCGTGGGCGACGTCGACACCTACTGCATCCGGCCCGGCCTCGCCGCCCCCACCGGTTCCACGACCGATCACGGGGTGCGCAGCGACGCCGCCGGGCTCAGCGCGAAACAGCTCACCGCCATCAACCACCTCGTGACCACCTACGGTCAGACCGACGATCCGGTGCAGGCGGCGAGTGTCGGATGGGCGGTGAAGGCCATCGCGGACTGGGACGAGACGCTCCACGCATTCGGCTACCGCGGGGACACTCTCGCCGGAGCAGTGAACTGGACCTTCTCGGCCCTCGCGCCGGAGCACAACAAGCGCGTGCAGGAACTCGCGACCTCGTACTACGCCGAGGCCACCGCGCTCTCGGCGGGTGCCGCCAAGGGATCCGGCCGCCTCGTGTTCACCACCGACCCCGATGACGTGCTCCTCGGCACGGTCACCGCACAGGTGGACGGCGCCGGTGGGACCGGCCGTATCGATCTGACCGGCGCCGAGTTCACGTCCGGCGGGACGACACTCGAGAAGGCCCGCGCGGGCGAGACGTATGAGATCCGCGTCGTCCCACCCGCCGATGGCGGAAGCGTCACGGTGAGCGGCGTCGGCGCCTTCCCGGCGGCCCCGCTGGCCGCGGTGCGCTACTTCACCACCCCGGGCGGCCAGGACACGGCCGGGCCCGCGGGAGCATCCCCGATCGAGATCGAGGGAGCCGATGAGCGTCCGCGGGACATCGAGTTCGCGCCGACGATCACGACGCAGGTCGCCGAGCGCTATGTCGCAGACGGCGTCTTCGTCGACGAAGTGACGTTCTCGACCGTGACGGGAATCTGGCCGCGGGACGACGACGGCGCCTACCTGCCGGTGAGCGCGTCGGCGGACCTGTACCGCAGCGATGCCGAGCCGAACCCGGGCGATCCCGCTCCCGGCGATCCGGTCGCCACCCTCGCTCTGACGACGGACCCGTCCGGCGGACCGACGATCACCTATCGCGTCGAGGGATCCGACCTCCTCACGGCGCCGGGCTTCTACACCGCGGTCTGGCGCATCCGGGCAGAGGACCAATCCGACCCCGTGCGCGAACGTCTGGCGGAGGACTACGTGTGGCAGGAGGAGTACGGGGTGCGCAGTCAGACCGTGATGGTGCCGGCGGTGTCCTCTCTGGCGGAGTCCGACCTCACGGTCGGCGAAACCATGAGCGACGATGTGTTCGTGGCGGCGCCGGTCCCCCGTGACGGGCTCTCGGTGAGCACGGCGGTCTACCGCGCCGTCGACGGCGTCGCCGCCGAGCACACCTGCACCGAAGAGAATCTCGTGTGGGCGTCGGACCCCGAGCACGTCCTCGAGCCGGGCACGAGCACCTTCACCGCACCGGTCGTTCCCGACTTCGGCACGTACTACTGGCAGGAGACCGCTGTCGACGCCGAGGGTGAGCTCGTTCACCTCGGTCGCTGCGGCATCGCCGAGGAGACCGGGACGGCTGTCCCGCCGACCGTCGTCACACGCGCGCAGCCCACCGCCGGCTTCGGTGCCGCGATCGTCGACACGGCGACGGTGACCGGCCCCGTTCCCACCTCGGGCGCAGCCTCCCTCGTCTTCCGTCTCTACCTCGTCCGCGACGGCGTGGAGCCGGCGGAGGCCTGCACCGACGACGCCCTCGTCGCTGTCACCGAGCCCATCGCCGTCGCCGCCGAGGGCGACCACACCTCGCCCGCGGTTTCGACGGACGCATCGGGCACGTACTACTGGGTCGAGGAACTGCGGTGGCAGCCGGACGGAGGCGAGGAGCGCGTGCTCTCGACGGGGGCGTGCGGAATCGAGGAGGAGACCACCGTGGTCGAGCGTCCTGGCGTCACCACCCGCGCCACACCGCGCGCGGCGACCGGTGAGGAGTTCACCGACGTGGCCACCGTGACCGGTCTCGACGCCGCGGCCGACGCCGAGCTGCTCTTCTTCGCCTACCGGCACGCCACCGGCGACACGCCGGACTGCACCGACCTGCTCGCCGAGACCAGCGCCGTACCGGTCTCGGGCAGCGGCGAATACACCTCACCCGCGGTCGTGTCGGAGACCTCCGGCACGGTGCAGTGGATCGCACAGCTGCAGTACCGGCCGACGTCGTCCGACGGGGAGCCGGTCGTGCTGCACCGCGGCGAATGCGGCGAAGCGGGCGAAGCGACCATCGTCGACGACCTCGCCGCGACCGGGGCCGATGCGGCCGTCGCGGGTGCGCCGGTTCAGGTGTGGGCCGCAGCGGGGATCGGCCTCGTCTCCCTCGGTCTCGCCGCCCTCGGGCTGCGAGCGCGACGCTCCTGATCCCGCGCCGTCGGTGCCGTCCCGATTGGGAGCACGGCACGAAGCAGGGTAGACTCGTCGGGTTGCCACCGGGGTGTGGCGCAGCTTGGTAGCGCGCTTCGTTCGGGACGAAGAGGCCGCAGGTTCAAATCCTGTCACCCCGACCGCAGAGAGGCTCCACCTTCGGGTGGGGCCTTTCCTGTAGGGGCGTGCGCGGCATGCCTCGAGTGCGGTGAACATCGACGATGTGGAGAATCGTGCCCGACAGCATCCGACTGGTCGCCTTCGACCTCGACGACACCCTCGCCCCCTCGAAGAGCGCCATCGACCCGCGCATCGGCGACCTGCTGATCGCGCTCGCCGAACGCGTCGAGGTCGCCGTGATCTCCGGCGGACAGCTCACGCAGTTCCGCCGTCAGGTCGTCGAACGCCTGCCGGAGGCCGACCCGCAGACGCTCGAGCACCTGCACCTGCTGCCCACCTGCGGCACCCAGTACTACCGCCTCCGCGACGGCGACGTGCAGACCGTGTACGCACACAGCCTGACCGACGACGAGAAGACCCGCGCCCTCGCCGCCGTCGAGGAGGAGGCTCGCCGCCTGGGTCTCTGGGAGAGCGAGACCTGGGGGCCCATCCTCGAAGACCGCGGCTCGCAGATCACCTTCTCCGCGCTCGGGCAGACGGCGCCGCTCGAGGCCAAGAAGGCTTGGGATCCCACCGACGAGAAGAAGAACGCGCTGCGTCAGGCCGTCGCCGACCGCATCCCCGACCTCGAGGTGCGCTCGGGCGGCTCGACCTCGGTGGACATCACCCACCGCGGGATCGACAAGGCGTACGGGATGCGCCGGCTCTCGGAGCAGACCGGCATCAGTCTGGACGACATGCTCTTCATCGGCGACCGCCTCGACCCCGACGGGAACGACTACCCGGTGCTCGCGATGGGCGTGGCCTGCCAGGCGGTGGAAGGGTGGGAGGACACCGCCGAGGTTCTCGACGCTCTCATCCCCACCCTTCCCTCGCGCTGACAGACGGCCCACCGGGCCCGCCAAGGGCCGCCGCGCCTGTTCGCAACTCCGCAAGAATCGTGCCGCGGAGCGCCGAACTCCCCGGCCGGCCCATCGCCGGGCGCCGTCTTGAGGAGTTACGAACGGGCGGGCGGGGTCAAGCCTTCGCGCCGGTTTTCGACGCCGTCGACCGCGTGCGGGGTGCGGTGCGGGCTCCCGGAGCGGCGATCGGGGTCATGCGCTGCAGCTGCGTGACATGACGCGGCTCGAGTTCCTCCAGCGACGAGACGCCGAGGAGGGCCATGGTGCGCGTGAGTTCGGTGCGCAGGATGTCGATCGTCTTGTCGACGCCGGCGCGCCCGCCGGCCATCAGGCCGTAGAGGTACGCGCGGCCGATGAGGGTGAACTTCGCCCCCAGCGCGATCGATGCGACGATGTCCGCGCCGTTCATGATGCCCGTGTCGACCATGATCGTGGCGTCCTTGCCGACCTCGCGCACCACCTGCGGGAGCAGGTGGAACGGGACGGGCGCGCGGTCCAGCTGACGGCCGCCGTGATTGGAGAGCACGATGCCGTCGACCCCGAGATCGATGAGCTTCTTGGAGTCCGCGACGTTCTGCACGCCCTTGATGACGATCTTCCCCGGCCACATCTGCCGGATGATCTCGAGATCCTCGTAGCTGATGGTCGGATCCATCGCGGCGTTGAGCAGTTCGCCGACCGTTCCTCCCGTCGTCGACAGCGACGCGAACTCCAGCTTGGGGGTGGTGAGGAAGTCGATCCACCACCACGGGCGCGGGATGGCGTTGAGGATCGTGCCGACCGTCAGCTGCGGGGGGATCGAGAATCCGTTGCGCTTGTCTCGCAGTCGCGCGCCGGCGATGGGCGTGTCGACCGTGAACATGAGCGTGTCGAAGCCTGCTTCGGCGGCTCGGCGCACGAGGCCGTACGAGATGTCGCGGTCGCGCATGACGTAGAGCTGGAACCAGTTGCGCCCGGTGGGGTTGGCGGCCTTGACGTCTTCGATCGAGGTCGTGCCGAGCGTCGACAGCGTGAACGGGATGCCGGCGGCTCCGGCAGCACCCGCCCCGGCCGTCTCGCCCTCCGTCTGCATGAGACGCGTGAAGCCGGTCGGCGCGATGCCGAACGGCAGCGCGCTCGGTCCCCCGAGCACCTCGGTCGAGGTGTCGACGTGCTCGGCGGGGCGCAGCACGTCAGGATGGAACTCGATGTCCTCGAACGCCTGACGCGCTCGCGCCAGCGACAGCTCCCCCTCGGCGGCACCGTCGGTGTAGTCGTAAGCGGCCTTCGGCGTGCGCCTCTTGGCGATGCGCTGCAGGTCGTAGATCGTGAGGGCACCCTCGAGACGACGCCGGGTGGGATTCAGCTCGGGCTTCTTGAACTGCATGAGTTCGAGGAGCTCGGCGGGCTTGGGCAGCTGACGCTGGACCATGGTTTCCTTTTCCTTCTGCGATGGACGATCAGCGGGACAGCCCCGCGTGGGCGTAGTAGCCGGAGATGTGCTCGTTGACGAGACGGCGGGCGCGAGCGGGGTCGCCGTCGTCGACGGCCGCGAGGATCTCGGCGTGCTCGTCGCGCAGGCGCGCCGCCGTCGCATCCCAGTCGTCGATGTTGTCGGCGCCCCGGCGAACGTAGGACTCGATGGATGTGCGGAGCCCGGCCATCATCGCGGAGATCACGACGTTGCCCGATGCCTCGGCCAGGCTCAGGTGCAGCTGCGCGTCGAGCGCGAGGAACTCCCCCGGCGTCAGATCGGTCGCCGCCATCGCCGCCATCACGCGGCGGGACTCCCGGATGCTCCGATCCGGGTCCCGCGCGAGCGTGTCGACGACGGCTTCCTCGAGCGCGAGCCGCGTGCGCACGACGTCGTGGAGGGGAAAGCCCTGCGCGGCGACCTGCAGCCGCAGGAGGGCCTGCATGCCGCCCGTCGGGGCGGCGACGATGATCGCACCCGAGGCCGGGCCCGATCCGGTGCCGGTGCGGATGAGTCCCATGACCTCGAGCACGCGAAGCGCCTCGCGCACGCTCGAGCGGCCGACGCCGAGGCTCCCGGCGAGCTCCCGCTCGGCGGGGAGCCGGTCCCCCGGCCCGAGGCGCCCTTCGAGCAGATCGTTCTCGATCTTCTCGAGCACGATCTGCCACGCACGCGACGGTGCAGGCGTCGACGGTTCCGCCATGAAACGTTTTCCTTCCGTGGTCTGACCATCGTACACACTGTGGTCAGACCACGGAAGCCGTCTGCCGAGGCGGCGCGGTGACTACTCGGCGGTCGCGTATCCCTGCGGGTTCTGCGACTGCCAGGTCCAGTAGTCGCGCGACGCCTCGTCGATGCCGAAGCGGGCCTTCCACCCGAGCTCGCGCTCCGCTTTCGCCGGGTCGCAGTAGGTCGCCGCGACGTCACCGGGGCGGCGGTCCAGGATCTGCGTGGGGAGCTTGCGCCCGACGGCCTTCTCGAAGGAGGAGATCAGCTCGAGCACGCTCACCGGCCGACCCGTGCCGAGGTTGTACACCGCGTATCCCGGTGCGGCCTTCTCGAGCGCGGAGACGTGCCCGTCGGCGAGGTCGACGACGTGGATGTAGTCGCGGAGTCCCGTTCCGTCGGGGGTGTCGTAGTCATCGCCGAAGACGCCGATGCGCTCGAGTGCTCCGATGGCGACACGCGAGACGTACGGCATGAGGTTGTTCGGGATGCCGGTGGGGTCCTCGCCGATCAGACCGCTCGTGTGCGCGCCCACCGGGTTGAAGTAGCGCAGCACCGTGACATTGACGTCGGGGTTCACGCGCGCGACATCCGCCAGCACGACCTCGTTCATGCGCTTGGACTTGCTGTAGGCGTTCGAGAGGTCGACGCTCGTGGTCGACTCCTCGGTGAACGGCAGGTCGGCGGGGTCGGAGTAGACGGTTCCGGTGCTCGAGAAGACGAAGGAGCGGATGCCGTGTGCGAGGCCGACGCGCAGCAGCGCGAAGGTGGTGTCGAGGTTGTTGGCGTAGTACTCCAGCGGCTTCTGGGTCGACTCCCCGACCGCCTTGAAGGCGGCGAAGTGGATGATGGCGTCGATCGGGCCGTGGTCGGCGAACGCGCTCTCGACGACCTCGTCGTCGGCGGCGTTCCCGACCACGAGCGGGGCGCTCTTGCCGGTGATCCGCTCGACGCGCTGCGCCGCGACGGCGCTCGTGCCCGACAGGTCGTCGAGCAGCACGACCTCGTGTCCGGCGTCGAGCAGGGAGACGGCGGTGTGCGCGCCGATGTAGCCGGCCCCGCCGGCAAGGAGTACTCGCATGCCTCCAGACTAGCCAGCACCGCCCCGGCGGGCGATCAGCGCCCGTCCAGCCGTCCGCCCGACTCACCCAGGTAGCACTCCGCGCACATCGACTCGTAGGTCACGCGGTCCGCCGTCAGCTCGTCGATCGCGACCTGGTCGCCGTCGAAGACGAACCTCCCGCCCACCAGGCGCGCGTTGAAGAGCGCCTTCCGTCCGCAGCGGCAGATGGTCTTCAGCTCCTCGAGACTGTGCGCCAGCTCCATGAGGCGTCTCGAGCCGGGGAACGCCTCGGTGCGGAAATCGGTGCGGATGCCGTAGGCGAGAACCGGGATGCGGTCGAGGACGACGATCCGCAGCAGGTCGTCGACCTGAGCCGGGGTGAGGAATTGCGCCTCGTCGAGCAGCAGGCACGCCACGTCGGCGCGCCGCGGTGGGTCTTCATCGGGGAGCAGACTCCCCCGCGCCTCCGCCTGAACGCGCGCGCGATGCTCGGCGAACAGAGCGCGCAGGTCCTCATCGGGACGGATCAGGAAGTCGACCGGACGCGTGACACCGAGACGGCTCGAGACGCGATCGGCGTCTTTGGTGTCGATGGCGGGCTTGGCCAGCAGCACGCGCTGACCGCGCTCCTCGTAGTTGTACGCCGCCTGAAGCAGGGCGGTGGACTTGCCGGAGTTCATCGCCCCGTAGCGGAAGTAGAGCTTCGCCACAACTCGCCCTCCTACCGGCGTCCGACCGTGCCCGTCGCGGCGGACATGCCCGCTGCGCGGATCATCGCTGGATCGCGAGGACCCGGGCGGTCGTCTCCAGCACCGCGTCCGCCGCCTCCGGGCGGGGATTCAGAGTCTCGCCGTAGCTCGGGATGAGCTCTCGCAGCCGCGGCTCCCACTCCGACACGCGGTCGGGGAAACAGGTCTTCAGCAGCCCGAGCATGATGGACACCGCCGTCGACGCGCCGGGCGAGGCTCCCAGAAGACCGGCGATCGACCCGTCCGCACTCGTGACGACCTCCGTGCCGAACTGCAGCACGCCGAGCTTCTTTGGGTCCTTCTTCATCACCTGGGCGCGCTGACCGGCGTCGAGCAGCTCCCAGTCCTCGTCTTTGGCCGTGGGCATGAAGTCACGCAGGCTCGCCACCTTCTGCGCGTGATTCTTCAGCAGCTCGCTCACGAGGTACTTGATGAGGCCGGGGTTGTCGATCGCAACCTTGAGCATGGGCAGGATGTTGCCGGGGCGCACCTGCGCGAACAGATCGAACCAGCGTCCGTTCTTGAGGAACTTCGGGCTGAATGTCGCGAAGGGGCCGAACAGCAGCGAGGTCTCACCGTCCACGACGCGGGTGTCCAGGTGCGGGACGGACATGGGCGGCGCGCCGACGGAGGCCTGCGAGTACACCTTGGCCCGGTGGCGGGCGACGATCGCCGGATTCGACGTCTTCAGCCACTGACCGCCGATCGGGAACACGCCGTAGCCGGAGATCTCGGGAATGCGCGAGGACTGCAGCAGCTTGATCGCCCAGCCGCCCGCGCCGACGAAGACGAACTTCGCATCGCTCGTGCCGGGGGTGCGGCCGATGGTGTCCCGCCAATGGATGCGCCACGAGCCGTCGCCGCGACGCTTGACCTTGCGCACTTCGCGGTTGGTGATCACCTCGACACCCCGCTCGCGGAGCGCGGCGAACATCTGGCGCGTGAGCGCCCCGAAGTCGACGTCGGTTCCGGCGGGGACGCGCGTGGCCGCGAATGGCTCACCGGCGCGACGCTTGTCCATCAGCAGCGGCGCCCACTGATTGATGACGCGGGAGTCCTCGCTGTACTCGATTCCGGCGAACAGCGGCTGGTCCTTCAGCGCCTCGTAGCGCTTCTTGAGGTAGGCCACGTCCTTCTCGCCGCGCACGAAGGTCATGTGCGGCGTCGCGTTGATGAACGTCGAGGGGGCGTCGAGCACTCCGGCGTCGACGAGGGATGTCCAGAACTGCCGGCTCTGCTGGAACTGCTCGTTGATCGAGATGGCCTTGGCGGGGTCGACGGTGCCGTCCTTCGCCTCGGGCATGTAGTTCAGCTCGCACAGCGCAGCGTGACCCGTGCCGGCGTTGTTCCAGGCGTTCGAACTCTCCTCGGCGACATCGCTCAGCCGTTCGTAGACGACGATCTTCCAGTCGGGCTGCAGTTCGGAGATGAGCGTGCCCAGGGTGGCACTCATGATGCCACCACCGATCAGCACGACGTCGGCGGGTTCGGTCACCCGTCGATTCTAGGCGCGCGGGCGGAAAGCGCCGAACTCACGCCGTGACGCCGCGACGGGCCGCGACGACCTCGGCGATCTGCACCGCGTTCAGCGCGGCTCCCTTGCGCAGGTTGTCATTGCTGATGAACAGCACGAGACCGCGGCCTTCGGGGGCGGACTGGTCCTGCCGGATGCGGCCGACGAAGCTCGGGTCCTGACCGGCCGCCTGCAGCGGGGTCGGTACCTCTGCCAGACGCACCCCGGGGGCATCCGCCAGCACTTCGCGGGCGCGCTCGGGCGTGATGTCGCGGGCGAACTCCGCGTTGATCGACAGCGAATGGCCGGTGAAGACCGGCACGCGCACGCACGTTCCCGCGACGCGGAGGTCGGGGAGCTCGAGGATCTTGCGGCTCTCGTTGCGGAGCTTCTTCTCCTCGTCGGTCTCGTTCAGGCCGTCGTCGACGACGGATCCGGCGAGCGGGATGACGTCGAACGCGATCGGCGCGACGTACTTCTCCGGCTGCGGGAAATCCACGGCTGAACCGTCGTGCACGAGGCGGAGGGTGTCCCCCTGTGAGAGAACGCCTTCGACCTGACCGAGAAGCTCCTGTGCCCCCGCGAGACCCGATCCGGAAACGGCCTGGTAGGTGCTGACGATCAGGCGTTCCAGACCCGCCTCGGCGTGCAGGGCCTTCAGCACCGGCATGGCGGCCATCGTGGTGCAGTTCGGGTTCGCCACGATGCCCTTGACCGCTCCGTCGATCGCGTGCGGGTTGACCTCGCTGACGACCAGCGGCACCTCGGGGTCCATGCGCCACGCACTGGAGTTGTCGATCACGAGCGCACCGGCCTCGGCGAACCGCGGCGCGTGCGCACGGCTTCCGGCGGCTCCGGCGGAGAAGAGGGCGATGTCGACACCGGCGGGGTCCGCGGTCGCGATGTCTTCGACCACGATGCTCTGGCCGGCGAAGTCGATCGCCTGACCGGCAGAACGCGCGGTGGCGAACAGACGCAGCTCACGGATGGGGAACGCCCGCTCGGCGAGGATCTTGCGCATCACGGTTCCCACCTGGCCGGTGGCGCCGACGACGGCGACGGAGAGTCCGGAATCGGAGATACGGGTCATGACGGTTCCTCGGTTCGGGTCGAGCTCGGGGAGCGGGAGGGCCGGACGCACCGGCCGGAAGGGGTGGAAGAGCCGAGTTTAGCGGCCGGTGCCGGCGTAGACGGTCGCGTCGGCGTCGCCGTCGAGGCCGTATGCGGTGTGGACGACGCGTGCCGCATCCGCGAGATCGTCCCCGCGCAGCACGACCGAGATGCGGATCTCGGAGGTCGAGATCATCTCGATGTTGATACCCGCGGTGCTCAGTGCCTCGAAGAGGGTCGCCGAGACGCCCGAGTGCGTGCGCATCCCGGCGCCGACGACCGAGAGCTTTCCGATCTGATCGTCGTGCACCAGGCTCGCGAAGCCGATGTCGTCCTGCTCACCGGCGAGGGCCTTGATCGCCGTGGCGGCGTCGGGCTTGGGAAGGGTGAAGGAGATGTCGGTGCGACCGGTCGATGCGGCGGAGACGTTCTGCACGATCATGTCGACGTTCGCACCGGACTTCGCGACGATCTTGAAGATCTCCGCCGCCTTGCCGGGCACATCGGGCACGCCGATGACGGTGATCTTGGCTTGACCGAGGTCGGTGGCGACTCCGGCGACGATCGGCTCTTCCATGGTCTCTCCCTCTTCGCCGTCGGGAACGGTCATCCCCGGACCCAGAACGTAGGTTCCCACGCCCGAGCTGAACGTGGAGCGGGCGTGGATGAGCACGCCATGACGACGCGCGTACTCGACCGCGCGGATGTACAGCACCTTCGCGCCGTTGGCGGCGAGCTCCAGCATCTCCTCGGCGCCGACGACGGACAGCTTCCTGGCCTTGGGCACCACGCGAGGGTCGGCGGTGAAGATCCCGTCGACGTCGCTGTAGATCTCGCACATGTCGGCGTCGAGGGCCGCCGCCAGGGCCACTGCGGTCGTGTCCGAGCCACCGCGCCCGAGGGTCGTGATGTCGCGGGTGTCGCGGTTGAAACCCTGGAACCCGGCGACGATCACGATCGCCCCGTCATCGAGTGCCTCGCGCAGGCGGATCGGCGTGACGTCGACGATCCGCGCCGAGCCGTGGTCGGCCGTGGTGATCATGCCGGCCTGGCTGCCGGTGAAGGAGCGCGCCTCGAATCCCATCGAGTGGATGGCCATCGCCAGCAGCGCCATCGAGATGCGCTCGCCGCTGGAGAGCAGCATGTCCATCTCGCGCGGCGCCGGGATGGGCGCCACCTGCCCGGCGAGGTCGATGAGCTCGTCGGTGGTGTCTCCCATGGCGCTCACGGCGACGACGACGTCGTCGCCGGCACGACGGGCATCCACGATGCGCTTGGCGACTCGCTTGATGCTCTCCGCGTCGGCGACGGACGAACCGCCGTACTTCTGGACGATCAGCGCCACGTTGGATCTCCCGGGTTGCGCGGGCACGAAGAATGGTGCGGGCGAACGGTCGCCCGACCCACCATCTTACGGACGGGCCCATGCGCTCTTCGCCATGTGACGGATGCGCCGGTCACCCGCACGGCACGCACTGTTCGCGCACAGCATCCGAGATCTAGGATCGAGTCGGCCAACGCGGCCGATTCATCGACGCACCACACACCTCGCACCACCCGGAGGATGCACCCGCATGCCCCCTCGCCGCCGACGCCTGCTGCCGAGCCTTCGCGACCTCGTCAACAGCGACGTCCCCACCGACACCCTTACCGAAGCGCTCCCGGTGATCGACGACGCGCTCGCCGCTCAGATCGTCGAGCTCGCGATCCGCATGGGCGAGACGATGCTCGTCGCCGGCGCCCCGGCGAGCGAGGTGACGCTGACCATCGTGCGCGTCACCGGCACCTACGGGCTGGATCAGGTGCACGTCGACGTCACCTACAACTCGATCACCGCGACCTATCATCGCCCGGGAGCCGCGAGGCCGATCACCTCTATGCGGGTCGTCCGCGGGGCGGCACCCGACTACGAGCGGCTGCAGCGCGTGCAGGCCCTCGTGGCCGACATCCGGGCGGGGCTGGATCCGCAGACCGCCGCCGAGCGCTACCGGCGCATCCGGCGCACCGCCTTCCGATACCGCCCGCCCGCCGTCGTCGTCGCCCAGGGCATGCTGGCCGTCGGCGTGGCGGTCATGTTCGGTGCGCCGTGGATCGTCATCGTGCTGGCCTTCGTCGCCGCGATCCTCGCCGCGTTGACGCAGTACGCTCTCGCCAAGGCCCGTGTGCCGTACTTCTTCAGCCAGATCGCGGGCGCCTTCGTCCTCACCCTGACGGCAGCCTTCAGCCCGCTGCTCGCCATGACGCCGCTCCCCGGCGCGCAGGAGATCCGCCCGTCGGTGATCGTCGCCTCCGGCATCGTGCTCATGCTCGCGGGACTCACGGTCGTCGGGGCCGCCCAAGACGCCATCGACGGCTTCGCGCTCACGGCGATGGGCCGCATCCTCGAACTGATCACTCACACGCTCGGCGTGGTGCTGGGCATCTTGGCCGCTCTCGAGGTCGCGCGCGTGGTCGGTCAGGCGATGGAACCACCGAGCGAGGCGCTTCCCCTGGGACCTGTGCCCCTGCAGTTCCTCGGAGCCGCGCTGGTGGCCGTGGCCGTCGCCGTCTACAACGGCGCCGGGCGACGCATCATCGTCGTGAGCACGGGGCTGAGTCTCGTCGCCTGGCTGGGCTACCTGGCCGCCGACGCCGTCGGATTGGAGACGGCCGCTGCGAGCGGGTTCGGCGCCTTCGTCGGCAGCTTCGTCGGCGTCGTCGTGGCCTTCCGCCTGCACGTACCCTCGATCGCGATCACCACGGCCGCGATCCTTCCGATGGTGCCCGGTGCCGCGGTGTTCCGTGGCCTCCTCAGCATCGTCGAGGCCGGCGACGAGGGGGCCCTCATGATCGTGGGCTTCGAGACCCTCGTCGGCGCCGCGGTGGTCGGCGTCAGCCTGGCGGTCGGCGCCTCGCTCGGCATCTACGTCGGCCAGCCGGTGCGCGCCTCGCTCGGCTCGGTATCTCGAACTCGGGTGCGCCTTCGCCGCTGACCCGGGCGACGGCTGAACGCCGACGGTCAGCTCGCTCAGCCGATGGCGCGCCGGCCTTCGAACGCGCGCCCGAGCGTCACCTCGTCGGCATACTCCAGGTCGCCCCCGACGGGGAGGCCCGAGGCCAGGCGCGTGACGGAGATCTGCAGGGTCTGGAGCAGACGGCTGAGGTAGGTCGCGGTGGCCTCCCCCTCGAGGTTCGGGTTGGTCGCGATGATCACCTCCTGCACGGTGCCGTCGGCGAGACGCTGCATGAGCTGTGTGATCCGCAGGTCATCCGGCCCGATGCCCGCGATCGGGCTGATGGCGCCTCCGAGCACGTGGTAGAGGCCGCGGAATTCGCGCGTGCGCTCGATCGCCGCGACGTCTTTGGCATCCTCGACGACGCAGATGACGCTGAGGGTGCGCCGCGGGTCGCGACAGATGCCGCACCGCTCCTGCTCGGACACGTTCCCGCAGATCTCGCAGAAGCGCACCTTGTCGCGCACCTCCGACAGCAGCTGCGCGAGGTGGGAGACGTCGAAACCGGGCGTCTGCAGGATGTGGAACGCGATGCGCTGTGCCGACTTCGGCCCGATGCCGGGGAGGCGTCCGAACTCGTCGATCAGGTCTTGGACGATGCCGTCGTACATCAGGCGAACCTCGTCGGTGCGTCGTAGGGCTCCTCGCGGACGAAGGTCGCGCCGAGCACCTGCCGCACGACGGCCTCACCGTAGCGCTGCCCACCGCCGACGCGCGCTCGCGCGGTCGTCTCCGGGCCCGACGGCGTCAGACGCGGAACGACGATCGGCGGGGCGGGGGCATCGTCGGGTCGCACGTCGGTGTCGAGCTCGTCTTCATCGCCATCGTCGTCGGCGACCGGCGCCACGTCCTCGCGGGGAAGCACGTCGCCCTCCCTCGCGGGCGCGAGGACCTCGGTCCGTGTGGCCGCACGCGCGTCCTCGGGGTCGTCGTCGACGGCGAGCTGGCCGAGAGGCGCGCCCGGCGACGGCGCGTGCGAGAAGGGCGCGTCGGTGGGCCGGGGCTCGTCGCGCGGGATGGGGGCGACGGCCCAGTCGGTCACCGCGCTCGCCGCTGCCCGGGCCGGCGCGGGTCCGCGCGAGCGCGGCGGTGCCGTGTCGGCGGGGTCGGGAGGCGGCGGTGCGGAATCGCCGGCCTCCGGGGGCCCGGACGGTTCGGGAGCCGACCCGCCGCCGGGGCCGGAACCACCGTCGTCGAGGTTCGCGAGGTACTTCACCCGCACGCCGAGCACGGCGACGATGGCCTGCCGCAGGTCTTCGCTGGGTCCGGCACCCGCGGTGCGCTGCTTGAACCGACGGATGTCGGCGGCGCTCGTGAACGCCAGCGTCAGCACGTCATCGGTGAGATCGGCGACGCGGGCGCCGAGCACGACGAGCCACGATGAGCGGCTGATCGACTCGAGACGGCCGAGGACCGCATCCCAGTGGGCTCGCACGACCTCGGTCGTGATGGGGCCCGACGGCGGCTCGGGCGCAGGTTCGCGCTCCGGAGCCGGCGGCGCAGATGGCGCCGACGCGACCGGCTGCGACGAGGACGGCGACGGCGAGGAGGAGACGCCGGGCGAGGGGGAGACGGCGGGCGCTGGCGCGGGCGCCGGCACTACCGGGCCCTCCGCGATCGCGACGGGAGCGGCAGCGCCGGTCGCATCAGCGCCGTTCACCACAGCGCCGGCCGCAGCGTCTGCGGCGGTGAGAACCCGCGCCACCATCAGCTCGAGCTGGAGACGGGGAGAGGTGGCCCCCGTCATCTCGTCGAGAGCGGCGATGACGACGTCGGCGGTGCGGGAGAGGCGGGCGGCACCGAACGCGTCGGCCTGGCGCGTGTAGTTCTGCAGCTCTTCGCCCGACAGGCCGCGCAGCACGGCCGATGCGCCGTCGCCGGTCGCGGCGATGATGATGAGGTCGCGCAGCCGTTCGAGGAGATCGTCGACGAATCGACGCGGATCCTGACCGGTCTGCACGACGCGGTCGACGGCCCCGAAGGCGGCCGCCGCGTCGCGGGCGCCGAGCGCGTGGACCACCTCGTCGAGGAGCTCGCCGTGCGTATAGCCGAGGAGGGCGACAGCGCGGTCGTACCGCACCGCGACGCGCTCGTGCGTCACATCGGACCCGGCGATGAGCTGGTCGAGCAAGGACAGCGTGTCGCGGGGAGACCCGCCGCCGGCACGGACGACGAGTGGCAGAACACCGGGCTCGACATCGACGTTCTCGCTCGCGCACAGCTCTTCGACGTAGGAGAGCATCGCTGCCGGCGGCACCAGCCGGAACGGGTAGTGGTGCGTGCGCGAACGGATGGTGCCGATGACCTTCTCGGGCTCGGTCGTCGCGAAGATGAACTTCACGTGGTCAGGGGGCTCCTCGACGAGCTTCAGCAGCGCGTTGAATCCCTGCGGCGTCACCATGTGCGCCTCGTCGAGGATGAAGATCTTGAAGCGGTCGCGCGCCGGCGCGAAGATCGCGCGCTCGCGCAGGTCGCGCGCATCGTCGACACCGTTGTGGGAGGCGGCGTCGATCTCGACCACGTCGAGGGAACCCCCTCCCCCGCGGCCGAGCTCGACACAGCTCTCGCACGTGCCGCACGGGGTGTCGGTGGGGCCCTCGGTGCAGTTCAGGCACCGGGCGAGGATGCGCGCCGACGTCGTCTTGCCGCATCCGCGCGGGCCGGAGAAGAGGTAGGCGTGACCGACGCGATCACCGCGGAGCGCGGTCATCAGCGGCTCGGTGACCTGCGACTGCCCGATCATCTCCCCGAATGCCTCGGGGCGGTAGCGGCGGTAGAGGGCGGTGGTCACCCCGACAGCCTACGGCGTCGCTCCGACATCGTGACGGCGCCCGCCACGGCCCGCCACGCGAACGTCGGAGAATCCCGCCGATGTCGGAAGATTCGGCCCAGATCCTCCGACGTCGGGTCGAATCTCCGACATCGGAGGCCGGGCGGGCGGATGGGGAGAGCGGCCAAGGCAGGGATGGGCTGCCTGTCAGGCGTCGACGCCGTGCTCCGAGGACACCTGCTCCTCGTCGCCGATGACCGGGACGCTCGTCGTCATCGCCGGAACCGAGGCGGAGATCAGCGTGCCGTCCTCGCGACGCGCGTCGAGGAAGCTCTGGAACGACGGGCGGCCCGAGATGAGCGGACCCTGATCCGGCAGCGGCACGACGACCTCGCCCCCGCCCTCGATGACGTAGGACGCGCCCCGCACCGTGAACGCCACGGGGCTCCCCTCCCCCGCGTCGACGCGCATCTCGTGATGACGCACGGTGATGTCCAGGCGCGTGCCCTGCCAGTGCAGCGTGTAGGCGAGCTCCGGCCAGTCGGCGGGCAGACGCGGGTCGAACGACAGCTCGCCGAAGTGGTCGCGCATGCCTCCGAAGCCGGAGACGAGCGCGGTCCACACCCCGCCCGCCGAAGCGACGTGCACACCGTCGGCGGCGTTGTGGTGCAGATCGGCGAGATCCACGAACAACGACTGGACGAAGTACTCCAGCGCCAGCTCCTGATAGCCGACCTCGGCGGCCAGGATCGACTGCACGACGGCCGACAGCGTGGAATCGCCCGTGGTCAGCGGGTCGTAGTACTCGAAGTCCGCGAGCTTGTCCTCGGGCGAGAAATGATTGCCCTGCAGGAAGAGCGCGAGCACGACGTCGGCCTGCTTGAGCACCTGGTAGCGATAGATCACCAGCGGGTGGAAGTGCAGCAGCAGCGGCCGCTGCTCGCGGGGCGTGTGCTCGAGGTCCCACACCTCGCGGTCGAGGAACACCTCGTCCTGCGGGTGGATGCCCAGCGCCTCGCTGTAGGGGATGTGCATGGCCTCGGCCGCGCGATCCCAGATCTCCGCCTCGGCCGGGTCGAGCCGCAGCCGCTCGACCATCAGGCGGTAGGCGTCGGGGTCGTTCTCGGCCATCTCCTCGACCGTGCGCGCTGCGAAGCGCAGGTTGAACCGCGCCATGACGTTGGTGAAGAGGTTGTTGTTGACGACGGTCGTGTACTCGTCGGGCCCGGTCACGCCATGGATGTGGAACGAGTCCTCGCCGTGGCCGTTGCTCGAGCGCCAGAATCCGAGTGTCGTCCACAGCCGTGCCGTCTCGACGGCGATGTCGACGCCCTCGCGGTAGAGGAAGTCCTCGTCGCCGGTGGCGCGCACGTACTTCGCGACGGCGAAGGCGACGTCGGCGTTGATGTGGTACTGCGCGGTGCCGGCGGCATAGTAGGCCGACGCCTCCTCGCCGTTGATCGTGCGCCACGGGAACAGCGCACCGGCCTCGTTGAGCTGGCGCGCGCGCCGGCGAGCGGCGGGGAGCATGAGGTATCGCATCCGCAGCGCGTTCCGCGCCCACAGCGGGGTGGTGTATGCCAGGAACGGCATGATGTACACCTCGGTGTCCCAGAAGTAGTGACCGCTGTAGCCGGAGCCGGTCATCCCCTTCGCGGGAACGCCCATCCCGTCGGCGCGAGCCGCTGCTTGCGCCAGTTGGAACAGGCACCAGCGCACGGCCTGCTGGATGTCGTCCTGACCGCCGATGCGCACGTCGGAGCGGTCCCAGAAGTCTGTGAGCCATGCGCGCTGACCGTCGATGAGCTCGTCGTACCCGCGTCCGATCACGCGGTCGATCACCCGACGACCGCGGTCGACGAGTTCGCGAGCCGGCACGCCGCGGGAGGTGTGATAGCTGACGAACTTCGTCACCGTGGTCGGCACGCCGGCCCGAGCGTCCACACGGAAGACGTTCTTGGCGATGTCGGGCTCGATGAGGCGGCGGGCGTCGTACTCGTTGTCGGTCTCGACGACGTGATCGGCGACGACGGCGATCGTCATCCCGGATTCGGAGACGCGGAACGACAGCGCCGAGCGGTTGTGGTCCTGCCAGTACTCCTGCGGCTGGAGCACCCGGTCCTGGATGCGCTCGGCCTTGCGCGGATCCCATCCCGACTTCTTGGTGGCGTTCGGCGTTCCGCCGTAGACGTCCTCGCCATCCTGCCGGTTCAGCAGCTGGCACGAGATCGTGACCGGCGCGTCGGAGTTGAGCACCGTGACCGTGCGGCGCATCGCCGCGAGATGCTTCTCGCCGAACGACACCATCCGCTCGTCTTCGATGAGCACCTCCTTGCCGGAGGGCGTGACCCAGAGGATGCGCTGGCGCAGAACGCCCTCGCGCATGTCGAGTACCCGCTCGTACTCGCGCACGTCGGCCAGGTCGAGCGAGAGGGGCTCGTCGTCGACGTAGACGCGCATGACCTTCGCGTCGGGGGCGTTGACGATGGTCTGGCCGACCTCGGCGAATCCGTATGCGCGTTCGGCGTGGTGGATCGGGAAGGTCTCGTGGAAGCCGTTGATGAACGTGCCGTCCTCGTGCGCGTGCCGCCCCTCGGGCAGGTTGCCGCGCAGTCCGAGGTAGCCGTTGCCGACGGCGAACAGCGTCTCGGTGACCCCGATGTCGGACATGTCGAAACGGGTCTCGATGAGATGCCACGGATCGGCCGGGAAACGATCGCGATCGATCATGCGGATACCTCCGGCACGAACTCGGCGAGGTCCGAGACGACGACATCGGCGCCGGCGGCGAGCAGCGCATCCTCGCCCGCACCTCGGTCCACACCCACGACGAGACCGAAACCGCCCGCGGCGGCCGACTGCACCCCGCTGATGGCGTCTTCGACGGCGACGCTGCGCGCGGGGTCGACCTGCATCATTCTCGCCGCCGTCACGAACACGTCGGGGGCGGGCTTGGAGGCCAGGTGGTCTCGCTCCGCGATCACGCCGTCCATGACGACCGGGAAGCGGTCGCGGATCCCTGCCGCGGTGAGCACCTCCTCGGCGTTTTTCGAGCTCGACACGACACTGACCGGCATGTCGACGGCGGCGAGCGCGTCGAGAAGCTGGACCGATCCGGGGTAGGGGGCGATGCCGTCGGCGCGCAGCACCCGGGCGAAGACGTCGTTCTTGCGGTTTCCGATGCCGCACACGGTGTCGGCCGATGTCGGGTCGGACGGGTCACCCCACGGCACCTCCACGTCACGGCTGCGCAGGAGCGCAGCGACACCGTCGTAGCGCTTCTTGCCGTCGAGGTGGTCGAAGTAGTCGCGTTCGGTGTACGGCGGCTCGATCCCCCACTGGGCGAAGAGCTCCTCGAACATGGTGCGCCACGCGTGCATGTGCACCTCGGCGGTCGGGGTGAGCACGCCGTCGAGGTCGAACAGCACGGCGTCGTAGGTCGTCAGGTCGGGCAGGGCGGGGGAAGACACGGGACCTCCTCGCGGGGGCGGACGGGGTGGGCACACCTTCGCGCCTGTGGCCAGCTTAGGGGGATCGGGGGCACGCCCGAGACAGCCTCGCGCTCAGCCGCGGGCGACCTCGAGACTCTGGCGCGCGATCTCGAGTTCCTCGTCCGTCGGCACGACGAGCACGGTCACTGCGGAGTCGTCGGCGGAGATGGTGCGGATGCCGCGCGCGGGCGCCGCATTGCGCTCCGGATCGATGCGCACGCCCGCGAATCCGAGGGTCGCGAGAGCCTGTTCGCGCACGGCCGGCGCATTCTCGCCGACACCGGCTGTGAAGACGATGACGTCGACGCCGCCGAGCTGGGCGAGGTAGGCGCCGGCGTAGGCGCGCAGGCGGTGGATGTAGACCTCGAACGCGCGCGTCGCGGTCTCGTCCCCCCGATCGACGCCGGCCTGGATGTCGCGCATGTCCGAGGCGCCGGCGAGACCGAGCAGGCCACTGCGTTTGTTCAGCAGGGTGTCGAGATCATCCGTCGACAGTCCCGCGCGTCGCGACAGGTGCAGGAGCACGGCCGGATCCAGGTCACCCGAGCGGGTGCCCATCACGAGCCCTTCCAGCGGCGTCAGTCCCATCGAGGTGTCGATCGAGCGACCACCGTCGATCGCGGCGACCGAGGCGCCGTTTCCGAGGTGGAAGACGATCTGACGCAGCTGCTCCAGGGGCCGCTCGAGGAAGTCGGCCGCCGCTTCGCTCACGAACTTGTGCGATGTGCCGTGGAACCCGTACCGGCGCACGCGGTGCGCGGCGGCGAGCTCCGCGTCGATCGCGTACGTGTACGCGGCCGCGGGAAGGGTCTGGTGGAACGCGGTGTCGAACACGGCGACGTGCGGCACGTCGGGGAAGGCCTTCTTCGCCGCGGTGATCCCCTGGAGATTCGCCGGGTTGTGCAGCGGAGCCAGCACCGACAGCTCGTCGATGTTGATCTCGACCAGCGGCGTGATGAGGGTGGGTTCGAAGAACCGCGCGCCGCCGTGCACGACGCGATGGCCGACGGCGATCGGCGGCTCGTCGTCGAGCGACGGCCCGTGCTCGGCGAAGGCCCGGATCATCAGGTCGAAGCCTGCGGTGTGGTCGGGGATGCGCTCGGTGAGAGTGGAGGTGGCCTTGCGCACCGCGGGCGCCGGGCCCTCCTCGGCGAAGAAGAAGACGGTGTGCGTGGCAGAACCCGACTCCTCGCCGATGCGCTCGACGAGTCCCGCCGCGAGCACGTTCTCGGCCGCCATGTCGATCAGCTGGTACTTGAACGACGACGAGCCGCTGTTGATGACGAGGACGGGTGTCATCTCACTCCCCCTGCGCCTGAATGGCCGTGATCGCGATGGTGTTGACGATGTCCTGCACGAGGGCACCGCGCGAGAGGTCGTTGATCGGCTTGTTCAGTCCCTGCAGCACCGGGCCGATCGCGACGGCGCCGGCCGAGCGCTGCACCGCCTTATAGGTGTTGTTGCCGGTGTTGAGGTCGGGGAAGACGAAGACCGTGGCCCGGCCGGCGACCTCCGACCCCGGGAGCTTGGCGGCTCCCACGGCCGCATCGGCGGCGGCGTCGTATTGAATCGGTCCCTCCACGAGCAGTTCCGGGGCACGCTCGCGCACGAGGGCGGTGGCGGCCCGCACCTTGTCGACGTCTGCTCCTGTTCCGGATTCGCCGGTGGAGTAGGACAGCATCGCGACCTTCGGCTCGATGCCGAACTGCGCCGCCGTCGCCGCCGAGGACACGGCGATGTCGGCGAGCTGCTCGCTCGTCGGATCGGGGATGACCGCGCAGTCGCCGTACACGAGCACGCGATCGGCGAGCGCCATGAGGAACACGCTCGAGACCACGGACACGCCGGGCTTGGTCTTGATGATCTCGAAAGCGGGGCGGATCGTGTGAGCGGTCGTGTGCGCTGCTCCGGAGACCATGCCGTCTGCGAGGCCGGCATGGACCATCATCGTGCCGAAGTACGACACGTCGGTGACGGTGTCGGCGGCTCGTTCGAAGGTCATGCCCTTGTGCGCGCGCAGCCGCGTGTACTCGTCGGCGAACTTGTGCACGTGCACGGCATCGAACGGCGAGAGCACCTCCGCCGCCTGGATGTCGATGCCGAGCTCGAGGGCGCGGGCACGCACCTCGAACGGCTCGCCCAGGATGACGAGATCGGCGATGCCGCGCTTGAGCACCGTCGCCGCGGCGCGCAGCACGCGGTCGTCGTCGCCCTCGGGCAGCACGATCCGCTTGCGCCCGGCGCGCGCCCGCTCGATGAGCTGGAACTCGAACATGAGCGGGGTCACCACGGTCGCCCGGGCGACGCCGAAGGCGCGCAGCAGCTCGGTGGTGTCGACGTGGTTCTCGAACAGCGACAGTGCGGTGTCGTACCGACGCTGCGAGTCGGCGGCGAGGCGCCCGCGCGTTGACATGATGCGCACGGCCGCTTCGTACGTACCGAGATCGGAGGTGATGATCGGGACCTTCGAGCCGAGGCCGTCGAGCAGGCGTCGCACGGGTTCGGCGAGGTCGAACCCGCCGTTGAGCACGATGCCGGCGATGGAGGGGAAGGTGCCCGAGGCGTTCGCGAGGAGCGTCGCCAGGAGCACTTCGGCGCGGTCCGCGGGGATCACCACGACGGCGCCCTCGAACAGACGCGGCAGGACGTTGACGATCGACATGGCCGCGACGACGACGCCGAGGGCGGGCCGCGTGAGCAGGTCGGGGTCGCCGGCCAGCAGCTCGCCGTCGACGGATCGCATGATGCCGCGGATCGAGGGGGCGACGAGGAAGCGGTCCTCCGGGATCGCCCACACCGGGACCGCGGCCTGATCTGCGCGCGGGTGCGAGGCGATGGAGGCCGCCACGGATGCGCGTACGGCCTCAGCGGTCTCGGTGACGAGGTCCTCCCCCGCGCGGTTGGCCACGACGGCGAAGACCTCGGCGCGTTCGTGGAGCAGCTCCGTGACGGCGAGCGCGGCGATCTGTCCCATCTCGTCGGGCGTGCGCGGCACCGTCGAGCCGAGCTGCTCGGGCTGACCCTGTGCGGCGCGTCCTCCGAGCACGAGCAGGACCGGGGCGCCGAGGTTCGCGGCGATGCGCGCGTTGTAGGCGAGTTCCGCGGGGCTGCCGACGTCGGTGTAGTCGCTGCCGACGATCACGACCGCGTCGCACTTCGCCTCGACCGCCTTGTAGCGCTCGACGATCGTCGACAGGGCCGCGTCGGGGTCTCGGCGCACGTCGTCGTAGGTGGTTCCGATGCAGTCGTCGTAGGCGAGATCGACGCCGTCGTGCGCGAGCAGCATCTCGAGCACGTAGTCGCGCTCCTTGGTCGACCGTGCGATCGCGCGGAAGACCCCCACCCGCGGGGTCGCATGCCCCAGGGTCTCGAGGACTCCGAGGGCGACGGTGGACTTGCCGGAGTGCCCCTCGGCGGATGTGATGTAGATGCTCTGCGCCACGCTCCCAGCCTAGAGCCGGGCATCGCGGCGGTCATCGGAGTTCGCTGGATGTTCCATCCAGCGGACAGCCTGAGCACGCCGTACATCCCCACCGGAAAAGAAAGACTCTCCGCGAACCCGGCAGAGCCTGGTTACCCTTGCTACGTTTCCGTCCTGGGGGAGTTGGCCTGGATGCCGCCTCGCGGAGAGCTGTCCCCAGTCTAACGGTTCTCGTGCGCGCGTCGAGTCGGCGCCGGACCGGCCCCGAGGCCGATGCGCATTGTTACGATCGAGCCGTGGGCGAGGATGCTCGCGCACCGCGGGCGAGGGGAGTCCCAGTGACAGACACGACCACCGTCGGAACCGCGTCCGGTGCGAGCGCGATCGATTCCGCCGAGAGCTTCACCGACGCGACCCGCGCGATCATCGGCTCCGTGGAACGGGTGATCGACGGCAAACCGGCCGCCGTCCGTTCCGCGCTCGTGTGCCTGCTGGCCGAGGGGCACCTGCTCATCGAAGACGTTCCCGGCGTCGGGAAGACCATGCTCGCCCGCGCCCTCGCTGCGTCGGTCGACGCCAGCGTGCGGCGCATCCAGTTCACCCCCGACCTTCTTCCCGGAGATGTCACCGGGGTCAGCGTCTTCAATCCGGTCGCGCGCGAGTTCGAGTTCAAGGCGGGCGCGATCTTCGCCAACATCGTCATCGCCGACGAGATCAACCGCTCCTCCCCCAAGACCCAGTCGGCGCTGCTCGAGGCGATGGAGGAGCACCAGGTCACCGTCGACGGCCGGTCCCACGAACTCGAGGAGCCTTTCCTCGTCGTCGCGACGCAGAACCCGCTGGAGATGGAAGGCACGTACGCGCTTCCCGAAGCCCAGCGCGACCGGTTCATGATGCGCATCTCGATGGGATATCCCGACCCCGCGTCGGAGGCGCTCATGCTGCGGCAGCGCGAGACGGTGAACCCGTTGCGCGGAATCACGCCAGTCGTCAGTGCGGCGCAGGTCGAAGACCTCATCTCCTGGGCCCGGCGCGTGCATGTCGCTCCGGCGATCGAGGAGTACGCCGTCGCTCTGGCCTCCGCCACCCGCACCCATCCCGACCTGCGGCTCGGGGCGAGCCCGCGCGCCACGCTGCAGCTCGTGCGCGCCGCGAAGGTGTGGGCCGCCCTCGACGGCCGCGGCTTCGTGATCCCGGACGACCTCACCGCACTCCTCGCCCCGGTCTTCGTGCACCGTCTGATTCCGACGCGGGCCGCCGGTGGCGCGCGGGCGCGGTCCGGCGCCGACGCGGTGGCCCACATCCTCGAGACCATCGCCGGGTCGGTGCGGGTGCCTCTGGCCACACGCGGATGAGGTGACCGTGCGACGTCTCTGGCCCTTCACCGTCCGCGGTACCGGCGCGCTGATCCTCGCCGTCGGATGCCTCATCGCCGCGAACGAACTCGGCCTGGTGGAGCTGCTCTACTTCGGCGTGCTGCTGATCGCCGTTCTGGTCGCCGCGGTGCTGTCGCTGTTCCTCACCCGCCGCACCGGGGCAATCGAGCGCACCATGATCCCCGAATCGGTCGGCGTCGGCGACACCGCCGTCGTCACCGCGCGGGTGACGGTGCGCACGGCGGTCCCGACCCCTCCCGGCACCTGGGAGGACACCCTCCCCCGCGGGCTCGGGGGCACGGCCACCGGCCCCTTCCCCGCTCTCGCCTCCGGACTGCGCGGCTCGCAGCGCGCCGTCGAGCGGTCGTACACCGTCACCGGCCTCACCCGCGGCATCCATGACCTCGGCCCGTTCGCCCTCACCACGACGGACCCGTTCGGCCTCGCGCGCCGCCGCACCGTGCGCGGCGAGCGCACCGCGGTGACCGTGACGCCGGCCGTCGTCGAGCTGCCCGGCATCCCCGACGTCGGCGGCGCATCGGGCGGGAGCCGACTCACCGTCGATCTGCACCTCGGTCAAGGAGCGGACAACCTCGTCGCCCGTCCGTACCAGTCCGGCGACTCGATGCGGCGCATCCACTGGCGCGCCACGGCGCACCGAGATGAGCTCATGGTGCGGCAGGAGGAGCAGGAGTCCACGCCTGAGGCGACCGTCGTGCTCGATCTCGGTATGCTCCGGTGGTCACCCGAGGCGATGACCGAGCCCGGGTCGGATCCGGCCTTCGAAGCAGCGGTGTCGGCGTGCGTCTCGGTGGTGTCCCGCCTCGTCCACGACGGCTACGGCGTCGAGGTCACCGACAGCGACGGCGCCACCCTCACCGACCGCATCGACAGCGGCGACGTGATCGAGGTCGAGACGATGACCGCCCGCTTCGCGACCCTCCTGGCACGTCCCGACGACCATCTGGCGCGCCTTTCCCCCCAGTTCACCGGCGGGATGACGGGCCCCGTCGTGCTGATCGTGGGTCGGATCGATCCGTCCGATGTGAGCGCCATCGCTCCGATCGCCCACCACAGCACCCTTCCCATGCTCCTGGCGGTGACCCCCCGGGGCGACGCCCTCCTCCGCGCCGAGGAAGCGGGCTGGCACGCCGCCGCGATCCCCGAGGACGCGGACCTCGCTCTGGCGTGGACTGCCGTCGGCGAGAGGCTGGTGGGTGACCGTGTCGGCTGAGTCCACCCTCGCCGGTCGCGACCGGCTGAGGACCGCGCTGATGCTGCCGCTGGGCATCGCAGCGGCCGTCTTCGCCGCGCTCCTGCCCCTCGCGCGCGTCGTGCTTCCGGCGCAGTGGATGCCCGGAACAGTCGCCCTCGTGCTGCTCGTGCTGGCAGCCGGTTTCCTGGCGCGCCGGGCGGGCCTGGCCGCGCTCGCGGTGACCCTCATCGAGACCGGCGTCTGGGCGGCCTTCATGATGCTCGCCTTCCTGCGCGACACCGCGCTGCTGTGGATCATCCCCACCGCCGGTACGGCCGACGAGGTCATGCAGCTCCTCGCCACCGCGGCCGAGGAGATCACGTACGGCGCAGCCCCGCTCCGCGCCGGCCCCGCCCTGGCGTTCCTCATCGTCGCGTCGGTCGGACTCCTGACGGTGATCGTCGACCACGTGGTCGTGACCGCCCGTATGCCGCTGCTGGCCGGCATCGCCCTCATCGCGGTCTCGCTCATCCCGTCGATCGTCGTGCCCGACGACGTCGATGTCGTCGCCTTCGTGCTGTTGGCCGCCTCCATCCTCTTCCTCATGCGCGTCGACACTCTCTCCCGCCAGGCGCCCGCCGCCCGTGCGGCGACCCGCGGAGCGGGCATCCCCGCCACCGCGGTGGGGATCGGCGCCGTCGCGGTGGTCGTCACGCTCGTCGTCGCCCCGGCCCTTCCGCAGCCGGTCGCCCGAAGCCTCCCCGGCGGCGTGAACGTCGGCAGCGGCATCGACGCCACGCTGCAGCTCGGTGACGACCTGCGCAGGCCCCGCGAGGTCGAGGTGCTCCGCGTGCACAGCAGCGCTCCGCTGCCGCCGTACCTGCGCGCGACGACGCTGTCGACCTTCGACGGCGCCGTCTGGCTTCCCGACGAGGACGAGACCGCCGTGCTCGACGACGAGACCGCGATGGAGCCGGTCTCGGTCCCCGCCGATGTTCGCGTGGAGGAGTACACCACCGATGTGTCGATCCAGAGCCTCTCCTCGACGTGGCTGCCGATGCCGTTCCCGGCCGTTGGTGTGAGCGGGCTCGAGGGCGACTGGTCGACCGTGCCCTACAACCGCACCGTCGTCAGCGACGGGGCGCGCACGCAGGACCAGGACTACGAGGTCACCACGCAGGTGCCGCGGCCGACCCGGGAGCAGATCCGCGCCGACGTGGCCGCCCCCGATGGACTCAGCCCGGAGCTGACCCAGCTGCCGGACGATCTGCCCGCCATCGTCGAAGACCTCGCGATCGAGGTGACCGAGGGAACCACGAACGACTACGACGCGCTCATCGCGCTGCAGAGCTGGTTCCGCGGGCCGGAGTTCCGCTACTCGCTCGATGCGCCGGTCGAGGATGGTTTCGACGGCACGGGCGCGCAGGCGATCGCGCAGTTCCTCGACCAGAAGGAGGGGTACTGCGTGCACTACGCCGGCGCCTTCGCCCTCATGGCGCGCGCCCTCGACATGCCCAGCCGCATCGTGGTCGGCTATCTTCCCGGCTCCTCGACGACCGACGCGATCGAGCGCGAGACGGTCTACTCGGTCTCGTCGTCGCAGCTCCACGCCTGGCCGGAGGTCCACTTCGACGGGCTCGGGTGGGTCTCCTTCGAGCCCACCAACAGCCTCGGCACGCCGACCAGCTTCTCCGCGGCACTGTCATTGGCCGGTCCGGATTCCGGCGGCACAGAGGCCGAAGAGACCGAGGAGACGGAGCCGAGCCCGACGCCGACCCTCCTGCCCGAAGAGGAACAGAACGAGGAGAGCGGCGAAGCGCTTGGAACGACGAGCGGCTCCGACGACGCCCTCCCCGCCCTCGCGGTCATCGCCGCCCTCGTGCTGCTGCTGGCGGCGCCGGCCGCGCTGAGGTCGGTGCGAGCGCGTCGCCTTCTGCTCGCCGCCCGGCGAGGAGACGCGGCCGCAGCGTGGCTGGTCGTGCAGGACACGGCGATCGACCTCGGCATTCCTGTTCCCGCGAGCGACACCCCTCGCACGCTGGCTGCGCGCCTCGCGCAGAGCCACGGTGCGCCCGAGGCGGCCATGGCGACCCTTGCCGACGCCCTCGAGCGAGCCAGCTACGCACCCTCGGGCACGATTGCCGCCGGCGACCACGACGCGCTCGCGGATGCGGCCGCCGCCTCCTCGGCGGCACTGCTGCGCAACGCACCCGTCGCGCGGCGCATCCTCGCCGTCATCGCGCCCCGATCGCTCGTCATGCGCCCGGGCAGCGCTTTCGCCGGGGCGGGAACCCACGCCCGCGCGTGAGACCCGCGCCGCGCGTGCGTTAGGATGGTCCGCGGCCCTTCGGGGCCCGGGAGGATTCGCCTAGTGGCCTATGGCGCACGCTTGGAAAGCGTGTTGGGTGCAAGCCCTCAGGGGTTCGAATCCCCTATCCTCCGCCGTGTGATGAGTCGCGACATAGGTCTCACTTGAGTCGCGACATGTGTCACGTTTTGGAAGCCTCCCGCCATCGGCCGGGGGCTTTCATCGTGTTTCGCCAGTAGGTCTTGTTCGGGTCGATGGTGTTGGTGGCGATGATTTCGCCGGTGCGGATGGCGACGATGGTGACGGTGGTGTCGTCGGCGAGGATGAGCACGGTTGTGCCGCGGTGGTCGGTGCCGACGCCGAGGTAGTGCATGCGGGCGGCGCGGCGGAAGCTGATCTTCCCGTTGGTGTCGACGTGGTCGTGTCGGACGCGGTAGTGGATGTCGGTGGTGTGCCCTGCGGGGGCGGCTTTCGGGGATGCTGCGTAGGCGGCTGCGGGTGTGATGCCGTCGCGGGCGCGGTGTGGTCGGTGGGTGTTGTAGTAGTTCTGAAATTGTTCGAGTTGTGCTTTTAGTTCGGGGATGGTCGCAGCTCGGGGTCGGGCGTCCAGCCAGCGTTTGAGGGTTTGGTGGAAGCGTTCGATTTTCCCTTGCGTCTGCGGGTGGTTGGGGGTGCCGTTCTTCTGGACGATGTTCAGGGCGGCGAGGACGTATTCGAACTCGTTGCGGCCGCCGCCGTGGCGTGCGGTGTAGACGCGTCCGTTGTCGGTGAGGGTGGAGGCGGGTGGCCCGTAGGTGTCGATGGTGGTGAGGAAGGTGTCCACGACGTGGCGGCCGGTGACGGGCTGGTGGGCGGTGCAGGACAGCAATAGGCGGGAGTGGTCGTCGAGCCAGTTCAGGATTTCGACGTCGGTGCCGCCTGCGAGGCGCCAGTGGGTGAAGTCGGACTGCCAGGTCTCGTTGGGCTGGGCGGCTTCAAACCGGACGTATGAACTTCGGGGTCGTTTGCGTGGTCCGGGGGTGATCAGGCCGGCGGTATGCAGGACGCGACGGATCGTGGACGTCGACGGCGTCCGGAGCCCTTCTTGGGAGAGGTGCCAGGCGATGGTGACCGGGCCCGCGTCGGCGCCTGCCGCGGTCAACGCGTGGCGCAGTTGCACGATCCGGTCACGGACCGGGTCGGTGACCGCGTGGGGTGACGACCGTGGCGCACGGGAACGGGCGTCCAACCCGTCGAGGCCTTGTTGCCGGTAGCGAGCCAGCAGCCGGTGCAGATGCCGTCGGGAGATCCCGTACTGCTGCGCCGCGTCAGTGACCGACAGCTGCCCGGCAACGATCTTCAACACCACGACCCGATGCTTCGACGACATGCACGAGTGTCGCCTATGACGCGACTCACGTGTGACCTATGTCCCGACTCAGCAGAGACCTATCAGGTGTGACCTATGTCGTGAACTCCGACACCCTATCCTCCGCCGAACGAAGCGCTGCACCCCGAGGGTGCGGCGCTTCTTCGTTTCGGGGCCCGGCTCGCCTCCCTGCCGCGCTTCGAGAGGAGATCCCTCTTGACGAGGACGCTCCGAGAGGAATCATCCTCTCGGAGCGGGATGTCCTCCGCAGGGAGGCCGACACGGCCGGGCTTCAGGCGCGGACGGCCTCGGCGATCGGGGTGTCGCCGTTGTTGAAGCGGATCGTGCGGCCGATCGTGGAGTCATCCGCTATCACCGCGGCGATCACGCCGGCGACATCGGCGCGCGCCACCGATCCGGCCTCCGCGGCTTCGGTGTCGATCATGCCGGTGCCGTCATCTTCGGTCAGCGAGCTCGGTGCGAGGATCGTCGCGTCGAGGTCGGCGGCACGGAGGTGCTCGTCGGCGGCGGCCTTGGCCTCGGCGTAGGCGAAGAAGGGGTTGTCCTCGGGCACCCCGTGGTCAGGACCGGCACCGAAGTACGACACCATCACGTAGCGACGCGCGCCGGCGGCGACCGCCGCATCCATCGACCGGATCGCGGCGTCGCGGTCCACCGCGTACGTGCGCTCGGGGTCTCCCCCGCCCGCGCCGGCCGACCAGACGACCACGTCGTTGCCGCTGACGAGGTTGCGCATCTGCTCCTCGTCGAACGACTGCACGTCGGCGACGAGCGGTGTGGCACCGGTCGCCTGCACGTCGGCTTCGTGTTCGGGGTTGCGGATGACGGCGGTCACGTGATGGCCGGCTTCCACGAGGAGGGGTTCGGCCAGGAGGGCGACCTTGCCGTGGCCGCCGATGAGCAGGATGCGCGTGGTCATGGGTGTTCCTTCCGTCAGTGCGGCGAGCCTACCCACGCGAGATGAACCGACTCCGCCGGGAGACATCGCCGGCCGCGTGTGCTACGGCGGCATCATCCGAGCGGAGGCAGTACGGTGAGCGACACGGCGGTCGCCCCCGCGCCGCGCGCTGTGTCGACGGCGCGCTCGACGGCATCCAGCGAGCCCGCCAGGAGGGTCACCCCGCTCCACACGGACAGGGTGACCACGCCGTCGGCCGACGTGACCTCGACGCCTTCGACGGCAGCCGTCGCGCGCACACGAGGGTCGCCCGCCCTTTCCAGGCGCACGCCGCGCACGGCCGTGAAGCGGCCGAGCGTGCGCACCAGCACCTCCGCGAGGCGCCGGCTGGCCCGGAACGTGATCGCCATGTGCCCCTCTCCGCCATGCACATCGAGGGTGCTGAACGCCTCGAAGCTCACCCCCCGCGTGGAGAAGCACTCCGACAGCGCGGTGAGCGTTCCGCTGCGATCCGCGGCACGCACGAACACCACCCAGCGCTCATCGACCGCCATCGCTCACCCCGCACTCGTCCACGCCGCCAGGGCGGAAGAGATCTGCCGGGACACCGCCGCCAGCCGTCGCTCCTCATCGACCGCGAGGTCGTCGAGGAGGATGCGCGACCATCCGTCGGGACCGACGACCACCGGCAGCCCCAGCACCCCGTGCACGGGCTCACCGCCGAAGGAGACTTCGCCGGCGACGGCGACCTGACCGGCGACGACGATCTCCCGTCCGTCGAGGAGGGTGTCGACCATCTCGATCGCGGCACCCGCCGTGCCGTTCGCGGTCTTCGCGCCGCTCGTGTGCGTGAGGTACGGACGCACGACGGCCTTCACATCCGGCGGCCACTCCTCGACGAGGGTGAACGCCTCGGCGGCGGCGCGGCGGCCGATGCGGGCGAGATCCTGTTTGGCGTGGGCGACCTCGTCGACGAACGTGTCGAGATCGCGGTCGCCGCGGAGCCGGGCGACGACGCCGCGTCGCTCGTCGGCATCCAGTCCGCGCAGCCGCACCGTCGACCACAGCGGCACGGCTCCGTCCCCGTGCTGGCCGGCCACGAACCCGCCGACACGCTGACGCCGTATGCCGAGTGCCGCGGCGATCTCGCGGCGGAACCGCAGCGTGTCCAGCCACGCGCCCATGCCGATGACCCGATGCCGCCCGAGGGCCCGCGCGAAGACGTCGACCCCCAGCTCCACGGGATTGGAGACGACGATGACGACTTCGTGACCGCTTCCGTGCGCGGCGAGCGCCCGCGCATACGTCTCGAAGATCTCCAGGTTGGCCTGCGCGAGCGCGTCGCGATCGATGACCTGGTCCGGCACCGTCGGCACGGTGCGCCCGGCGGCGACCACGACGACGTCGGCGACCACGTCGTCGGGCTCCGTGGCGACGTCGATGAAGGGGGCGTGCTCGTCATAGGCGTCGATGAGGTCGGCGCGCAGGCCGTGCGCGGCACGTCCGGACGCCCCGCCGGACCTGCCCACCAGCTGGAGTCGCGACGTCGGGCGGATCACCCGCCGCTCGATGAGTCCCGCGCACACCGCTCGTCCGACGTCGCCCGTCGCACCCAGCACCGCCACATCCACGCTCGGATGCTAGCCGGTCGGTGTTTCCGCCGCGGTCGCGCGAACTGCATCCATCGGAATGAATCCAGGGCGGCCGGGGTTACCGACCATATGGAACGCTTCGGAACGCTCTCCTTCGGTCACTACGGCCCCCTCGGCGGAGGCCGTCAGCTCACGGCGCGCGACTCGATGCACCAGGCCATCGATCTCGCGCAGGGCATGGATGAGATCGGCGCGGATGGCATCTTCTTCCGCGTGCACCACTTCGCCCGCCAGCAGTCCTCGCCGATGCCGCTCCTGGCGGCGATCGCCGCGCGCACGCGCCGCATCGAGATCGGCACCGGCGTCATCGACATGCGCTACGAGAACCCGCTCTACCTCGCCGAAGAGGCCGCAGCGGTGGATCTCATCAGCGACGGCCGCCTTGCGCTGGGCGTGAGCCGTGGCTCACCCGAGACCGTGGTGCGGGGCTACGAGGCCTTCGGCTACACCGGATCACGCGACCCTCGCGGCGCCGACATCGCCCGCGAGCACTTCGCGACCTTCCTGCGCGCCATCGACGGTGAGGGTCTCGCCGACGGCGACCCGACATCGCCGTTCGGCGGTGTGGCCGGACGTGCCCACATCGAACCGCTGTCGGAGGGACTGCGCTCGCGCGTCTGGTGGGGTGCGGGCAACCGCGAATCGGCAGAGTGGGCGGGCCGAACCGGCGTGAACCTCATGTCATCGACGCTTCTCACCGAGGCCGATGGCACGCCGTTCGATCTCCTCCAGGCTCAGCAGATCGACGCCTTCCGCGCGGCATGGCGCGAAGCCGGCCATCCCGGAACCCCGCGCGTGTCGGTGAGCAGGTCCGTCTTCCCGATCCTCACCGCCGAAGACGCCATGTACTTCGGCGGCGCGCAGGGCGGCGACCAGATCGGCGTGATCGACGGCATGCGCTCCACGTTCGGCAAGACCTACGCCGGTGAACCCGATGCCCTGGTCGAGCAGTTGCGCGACGATGCCGCGGTGCAGTCGGCCGACACGCTGATGCTCACGATCCCGAGCCAGCTCGGCGTCGACTTCAACCTGCGCCTCGTGCAGAACTTCGCCGCCCACGTCGCGCCGGCGCTCGGCTGGAGGGGTGCTCCCGCTGCCACGCGCGTCTGAGCCTCCGCGCTGAGCGCCTCGCCTTGCCCCAGCGCCCTGCCCATGCGCCACGCCCGAACCCCTCACCGTGGTCGGAGAATCGGCCCGATGTCGGATGATTCGCGGCCGATCCTCCGACATCGGCGCGACTCTCCGACATCCACGGAGCCCCCCGGGCGGCCCGGAGCCCGGGGCGAGGTCAGGGGCGGGCCAAGAGGCGGACGGCGGGGAGGTCGGGAGCGGCCCACTCCAGCGACGGCAGGTCGGCCGGTAGCATCCAGCGCAGCTCGTCGTGGTCGATGCTGCTCTCGGGTGCAGCGTCGAGCAGTGTCGCTCGCAGGCAGACGAGTCGGATGCTGCGCCCGCCCACGACGGTCACGTCGGCCGTCAGCTCGCCGACCACGCTGATCTCTACCCCGAGCTCCTCGGCGATCTCACGTCGCAACGCCTGATCGGCCGTCTCGCCGGGCTCGACCTTGCCGCCGGGGAACTCCCACAGCCCTCCCGCGGAGCGGACGGTCCGCCGACGGCACGCCAGCACGAGACCATCGCGCTCGATCACCGCCGCGACGACCTCGAGGACGGTCACCTCAGCTGCGGAAGTCGTCGGGATCGACATCGTCCAGGAACCGCTTGAACTCGTCGACCTTCTGCTCGGCCGCCTCGGTCTCCTCGGCATCGGCGAGCATGTCGGTCACGCCCGCCTCGTCCATGACGGCATCGGCGACCCAGATCGGTGATCCCGTGCGCGAGGCGAGCGCCACCGCGTCGGAGGGGCGTGCATCCACGACCCGTGCCCCCAGCGCGGTGGTCACGGTGACCTCGGCGTAGAAGGTCCCTTCCTCGATGCGGGTCACCTCGACCCGGTCGACCGCACCACCCATGCTCTCCAGGAGGGTCTTCATGAGGTCGTGGGCCAGCGGCCGAGGGGTGGGCGCACCCTCGACGGCGACGAGGATCGACGTCGCCTCCTGCTCCCCGATCCAGATGGGAAGCACCTTGCCGGCGCCCGGGATCTCGTCCACGGGCTTGAGAAGGATGACGTGCTGTCGCGAGGCGTCGAGCGCGACGCCGGCGACGCGGACCTGCACCATGGCGACCTCCCTGGATGGGCGTGGTGCCATCGTACGACCCGGCGGGCGAGACGTCTCGAGTGGGGAGCCGTCAGTCGACGGGCGCGTCCAGCAGGGTGCGCAAGAGCCTCGTCAGGGTGGCGCGATCGGCGTCGGAGACACCTGCCAGCACCTCGGCTTCGCGCTGCGCGAGCGCGGTCATCGCCGCGTCGACGTGGTCGGCCCCGGCGTCGGTGAGCTGCACGAGCACTCCTCGTCCGTCGAGCGGATTGGCCTTGCGGGCAACGAAGTCACGGGCGACGAGGTTGTCGAGGCGGTGCGACATCGCGGCGCTCGAGATCATCGACGCCTCGATCAGCTGCGCCACCGACAGGCGATGCGGCGGCTCGGCACGGCGCAGCGCCGCGAGCACGTCGAACTCCCACGCCGCCAGTCCCGCTCCCCGAAAAGCCGCCGAGCGGAGCCGCCCGAGACGCAGCGCGACCCTTCGCAGCCGCGAGAACACGTCGAGCGGCGTGAGGTCGACGTCGGGAAGCCTCGTCGACCACGCGTCGATCAGCAGATCGACCTCGTCATCCGGCCCCGCTTTCGCCATGGCTCGAACTTACCGAACTCCTTCGACGACGAGACATCTCCCCCTCTCGATGTTGAGTGGTCAGACCACACCCGGATATTCTGACGGCACCTGAACCAGCGCCCCTACCCGGAAGGTGCACCGTGGAACTGCTCGACCCCCTCCTCCTCGCCCGATGGCAGTTCGGCCTCACCACGCTCTACCACTACCTCTTCGTGCCGCTCACCCTCGGGATGGCGCTGGTCACCGCCATCTTCCAGACGGTGTGGCACCGCACCGGCGATGTGAAGTGGCTGCACCTGACGCGGCTGTTCGGGAAGATCTTCCTCATCAACTTCGCGATGGGCGTCGTCACGGGCATCGTGCAGGAGTTCCAGTTCGGCATGAACTGGTCCGCATACTCGCGCTTCGTCGGCGACGTCTTCGGGGCGCCGCTCGCGTTCGAAGGGCTCATGGCCTTCTTCTTCGAGGCCACGTTCATCGGCGTCTGGATCTTCGGGTGGAACCGCCTGCCGAAGAAGCTGCACCTGGCGAGCATCTGGGCCGTCGTTTTCGGTTCGACCCTGTCGGCGTACTTCATCCTGGCGGCGAACGCCTTCATGCAGAACCCCGTGGGCTACCAGATGGCCGCCGACGGCGGACGCGCCGAACTCGTCGACATCGTCGCCGTGCTCACCAACCCGGTCGTCCTCGCCGCCTTCCCTCACACGATCACGAGCGCGTGGATGTTCGCCGCCGCCATCGTCATCGCCGTCTCGGCGTGGCACCTGCGCCGCGGCCAGCACATCGAGACGATGCGCTCATCGCTGCGATTCGGCCTGTGGTTCATGGTCGTCTCGTTCATCGGCGTCGCCCTCAGCGGCGATCAGCTGAGTCTGGTCATGGTCGAGACCCAGCCGATGAAGATGGCCGCCGCGGAGGCGATGTGGGAGAGCGCGTGCGGTGCGGATGCGTCGTTCTCGATCTTCTCCATCGGAACGCCCGATGCCTCGCACGAGGTGTGGTCGCTCCGCGTGCCCTATCTCCTGGCCTTCCTGTCGACGCACGATCTGAACGGCTGCGTCGAGGGCTTCAACGACCTGCAGGCGCAGTACGAGACGCTCTACGGCGCCGGCGTGGACTACATGCCGATCGTGTGGGTCACGTACTGGTCCTTCCGCTGGATGATGGGCCTCGGCGGCGCAGCGTTCCTCATCGCGATCGCCGGCCTGTGGCTCACCCGCAAGAACGCCAAGCGGGACGTGCCGCAGTGGGCGTGGCGCGTGGCGATCTGGGCCGCACCGCTGCCGCTGCTCGGCAGCCTCGTCGGCTGGGTGTTCACCGAGATGGGCCGTCAGCCCTGGATCGTCTTCAGCCTCATGCTCACCGAGGACGGTGTCTCCCCCAACGTGCCGGGGTGGACGGTGCTGATCTCGCTCGTCGCCTTCACCCTGATCTACGCGGCCCTCGCGGTGGTCGAATTCGGCCTCATCAAGAAGGCCGCGCAGAAGGGCCCCGACCCCCTGCCCGGCCCCGACGACCCCGATCCGAACGACGTGTCCGTCGAAGACACGCCCACGACCGTCTACTGAGCAAGAGCGGAGCACATCATGGATCTCGCCTACCTGTGGTTCTGGATCGTCGGCTTCCTGTTCGTCGGCTACTTCGTCCTCGACGGCTTCGACTTCGGCGTCGGCATGTCGCTGCCGTTCCTCGGCAGGAACGACGTGTCCCGACGACAGATCATCAACACGATCGGCCCCATCTGGGACCTCAACGAGACGTGGGTCATCGTCGCGGGCGCGTGCCTGTTCGCGGCGTTCCCCGAGTGGTACGCCACGCTCTTCAGCGGGTTCTACCTGCCGCTGCTGCTCATCCTCCTCGCCCTCATCGCCCGCGGCGTCTCGTTCGAGTACCGGCACCAGCGCGAGGGCGAGGAGTGGAAGCGACGTTTCGACGGGATGATCGTGATCGGATCGGCCGTCCCGGCCCTGCTGTGGGGCGTCGCCGTCGCGAACATCGTGCAGGGCGTGCCGATCGACGCGGACTTCGAGTTCACCGGCACGCTGCTGACGCTGCTGAATCCCTACGGACTTCTGGGAGGGGCGACCACCCTCCTGCTGTTCTTCACCCACGGGCTGTACTTCGTGGCTCTGAAGACCGACGGCCCGGTGCACCGCGACGCCCGGTCGCTCGCGAAGCGCTCGGGTCTGCTGACGGTCGCGGTCGCCGCGGTGTTCCTGGTCTGGACGATCTTCATCGCCGCCGGGCGGGAGGCGCCGCTGATCGCGGTCGTCATCGCCGGCGCCGGGATCGCTGCGGTCGCTCTCGTGATGTCGGTGATCTTCAACGCGCGGGACCGCGAAGGCTGGGCGTTCGGTGCCGGCGCGGTGACGATCGTCGCGGCCGTGCTGACGCTCTGGTTCGCCCTGTTCCCCTACGTCATGCCCTCGAGCACCGACCCCTCGTTCAGCCTCACGATCGAGAACGCGTCGAGCACCGACTACACCCTGACGATCATGTCGTGGGCCGCGCTGGTCTTCCTGCCGCTCGTGCTCGCCTACCAGGCCTGGACCTACTGGGTGTTCCGCAAGCGCGTGACCCGCGACGTGATCGAGCGGGCGTCGGTGGCCGCGCACTGATCCCCGTCGCCCGCGGGCCGCTCTCCCGGCGGGAAGCGGCCCGCGGCATCCGAACGAGTAGGGTCGAATCGACGTGAGCGACACAGGACGAGCCGAGCGGCGCACCCCTCCGGTGGACCCGCGCCTGCTGCGGTATGCCCGCGCCTCACGCGGTTTCTTCGCCGCGATAGCGGTGCTCGCGATCGCCCACACGATCGTCATCGTGGGCGTCGCGTGGCTGCTCACCCGCGCGGTGACGGGCGTGATCGACGGGATGCCGTGGTCCGAGCTCGCCGCTACGGGCGCCTGGCTGGCCGGCGCGGTGGCCGTGCGGTCGCTGTTGCTGTGGGCGCGGGAGGCGGTGTCCTCCCGCGCTGCCGCGCGCGTGGAGTCGCAGCTGCGCGACGGCCTGCTCGATGCCGTGGACCGCCTCGGACCCGGCTGGCTCGCCGAACGTTCGACCACGGCGCTCGCGCTGACCGCCGGGCGGGGTCTCGCGGCGCTCGAGGCGTATTTCGGGCGGTACCTTCCGCAGCTCGTGATGACCGCGGTCGCCACGCCGCTGCTGATCGCGGTGATGTGGTGGCAGGACGCGATCTCCGGTCTCACGGTCGTGCTGACCCTGCCGCTGATCCCTTTCTTCATGGTGCTGATCGGGCTGGCCACGCAGACGTTGCAGGCGCGGCAGTGGAGCACCCTGCGCCGCCTCGCCTCGCGATTCGCCGACACCGTGCAGGGGCTCGGAACCCTCAAGGTGTTCGGCCGCCAGCACCGCGCCGTCGCCTCCGTCGAGCGCGTCACCGACGGCTATCGCGTCGAGACGATGAAGGTGCTGCGCGTGTCGTTCCTGTCGGGGTTCGCGCTGGAATTCCTGGCGAGCATCTCGGTGGCGATCATCGCCGTCTCGATCGGCTTCCGCCTGATCGACGGCTCCCTCGCCCTCGGCGTCGGCCTGTTCGTGCTGCTGCTGGCTCCCGAGGCGTACCTGCCGCTGCGGCAGGTGGGCGTGCAGTTCCACGCCGCCGCCGAGGGGGTCGCGGCCACGACCGACGTGTTCGAGGTGCTGGATGCCGCCCGCGACCTCGACGCGCAGCCCGATGCCCGGGAAGCCGCACCGCGCGGCGGGGCGCTGACCCTCCGCGGGATGCGGGTGAGCCGCGGCGGCCGCCCCCTGGCTCCGGTGTCGTTCACCGCCACGCCGGGCAGCGTGACGGTGCTGGTCGGCCCCAGCGGGATCGGCAAGTCGAGCGTGTTCGCCGCGCTCCTCGGCACGGCGGACTTCTCCGGTTCGGCGACGTGGGGCGAACGCGACGTCCGCCGTCTCGCCGCGTCGACGTGGCTCGCGTGGGCGGGCCAGCGCCCGGGACTGTCGGCCGGCACCGTCGCCGAGAACGTCGCGCTCGGCGACGAGGAACCGGATGCGGCGCTCGTCGGCGCATCCCTCACCGCGGCATGCGCCGACGACGTCGATCCGCAGAAGGTGCTCGGCGTTCAGGGTGCGGGGCTCTCGGGCGGGCAGGCCCAGCGCGTCGCCGTCGCGCGAGCGCTGTATCGTCGCGCACGCCTCGCTCTGCCGGTGGTCGCCTTCGATGAGCCGAGCGCCGCCCTCGACGCCGAGACCGAGGCGTCGCTGTGGCGCGCCCTGCGGGCCGAGGCCGACGGCGGCGCTGTGGTGCTGCTGATCTCGCATCGCGACAGCGCCCGTGCGATCGCCGACCAGGTCATCGACCTCGCCGCCGCGGAGGTGCCCGCGTGAACGCCGCCGACTCCCGCACCCGCGAGGTGCTGCGCGGGGCGATGCCACCGCTGCGTCGATTCTGGCCGGCGATCGCCTCCGGCTTCGCGTCTGAGGCCTCGGCCGTGGCGCTCCTGGCGGTGAGCGCATGGCTCATCGTGCGCGCGAGCGAGCAGCCCCCGGTGCTGTACCTGACCGCCGCCGTGGTGGGCGTGCGCTTCTTCGCCATCGCGCGCGCCTGCTTCCGCTACCTCGAACGCCTCACCGGGCACGACGCCGCGCTGCGGCAGCTGGCCACCACCCGCACGGATCTGCTGCGCCGCCTGGTGCCGCTCGCGCCGGACGGCCTCACCCGCACACGACGCGGCTCGGTGCTGTCGAGCCTCGTCGACGACGTCGATGATCTGCAGAATCTGCCGCTGCGCGTCGCCCAGCCGCTGCTGTCGTCGGCCATCGTCGCGCTCGGCGCGGTGGTGCTCGTGGCCGTCGTGGCGTGGCCGGCCGCCGTCACGCTGCTCGCGTGCCTGGTCACCGCGGGCTTCGCCGCGTGGGGGTGGGGATGGGTCGCCGGGTCTCGCTCCGAGCGCGACATCGCGCCCCTGCGTGGCCGCCTCGCCGACGCCGTGGTCGATCACCTCACCAATCTCGACGTGCTCGCCGCGTTCGGCGCGGAGCGAGGCAGCCGCCGGCGCGTGCGCGAGGCCGACCGCGCCCTGCGCCGTGCCGTCGTGCGGCGAGCCGGCGCCCAGGCGGGAACGGCCGCGATCGTCTCGCTGCTGGCCGGGCTCGCCTCACTCGCCGCGGTGTTCGCCACCGCGCCGCTCGTGACGGCCGGCACCCTCGAGGCCCCCGGTTTCGCGGTGGCCGTGCTTGTGCCGATGGCCGTGTTCGAGGTGTTCGCGGCGGTGCCGCTCGCCGCCGCATCGTGGCGGCAGGTGCGCGGCTCCGCGGAGCGCATCGCGGCGACCGTGCCCGAGACCGCACCCTCCGAACTCCCGCCCGAGCGGCACGCGACCGGTGACGCTCCCCCGCTGGGCGACGGACTGACGCTGCGCGACGTCTCGGTGAGCTGGCCCGGAGCGTCCGCGCCCGCCCTGCACGGGATCGACCTCGACGTGCGTCCCGGGGAACGCCTGCTCGTGGTCGGCTCCAGCGGCGCCGGCAAGTCCACCCTGGCGCACGCCCTGGTTCGGTTCCTCGATGTCGACGGCCGGTACACGATCGGCGGTCGCGACGTGTCGGAGCTCGCCCCCGACGACGTGCGCCGAACGGTCGGGCTGTGCGAACAGCATCCGATGCTCTTCGACGAGGACATCCGTCAGAACCTCGTCTTCGCGCGCGACACCGCGACGGATGCCGATCTCGAGGCGGTGCTGGAGCGTGTCGGCCTCGGCCCCTGGCTGCGGGAGCGCGGCGGTCTCGATGCCCGCGTGGGCGAGCGTGGCGCGCTCGTCTCGGGTGGGCAGGCGCAGCGCCTGGCGCTGGCGCGCGCGCTGCTGCGGGGCTTCCCCGTGCTCGTTCTCGACGAACCCACGGCGGGTGTCGATCCGGCGGCCTCCGACGCGCTGCTGGCCGACCTGCTCCAGGCGACGCGCGACGACCAGGCGGTCGTCCTGATCTCGCACGTGCGCGTGCCGGAGTCGCTCGTGGACCGCACCGTTCGGATCGCGCACGGCGAACTGGTGCGATGACGGTTCACGTCGTGTCGGATGCGGCCTGAGCCCGGTCCTCCGCCGCGGCCGTGATGCGCGCGGCCATGCCGGTGAAGATGAGCCCGTGGAAGGGCAGCACGGCGAGCCAGTAGAGGCGGCCGGTGAGTCCGCGCGGGAAGAAGATGGCGCGCTGGTCGTAGCGGGCGCCCTCTCCCTCCGCGCGCGCACGCAGCTCGAGCCACGCCGCACCGGGAACCTTCATCTCCGCCCGCAGGCGCAGCAGCCGCCCGGGTTCGATCGCCTCCACGCGCCAGAAATCGAGGGCGTCTCCGACGCCGAGGCGCGCGCGGCTGCGGCGGCCGCGAGCCAGGCCGACGCCGCCGACGAGGCGATCCATCCAGCCGCGGATCGCCCAGAGGAGTCCCGCCGAGTACCAGCCGTTCTCTCCGCCCACGCCCTCGATGACGCTCCACAGCTGATCGACGGGAGCATCGGTCATCGCCGTGCGCGAATCGGTGAAGACCGTGCGGCCTGCCCAGTCGGGGTCGCTCGGGAGCGGGTCGCTCGGCACCCCGACGAGGTCGGCGTCGCGCCAGCTCGTCTCGACCTGGTCGGAGTCGACGCGGCCGAGGGCCAGCCTCACCGCGTCGCGATACGGGGTGAGGCCCTCGTCCGGACGCGGGATGAGGTTGTCGACGTCGTCGTTCTTGACGACGCACTCGTTCTGCAGCGATGCCACCAGGGGGCGCGCGATGGACGCGGGAATGGGGGTGACCAGGCCCACCCAGTGGGAGGCGAGCCCCGGCGTGAGGACCGGCAGCGGAGCGATGGCGCGCTGCGGCAGCCCCGCCTCGACCGCGTAGCCGTTCATCATCTGGCCGTAGCGCAGCACATCCGGCCCGCCGATGTCGACCGCCCGGTTGACCTCGTCCGGGATGCGGGCGGCACCGAGCAGGTAGTGGAGCACGTCACGCACCGCGATCGGCTGGATGCGGTTGCGCACCCAGCGGGGCGCCGGCATGTACGGCAGCACCTCGGTGAGGTGGCGCACCATCTCGAACGACGCCGACCCCGCACCGATCACGACTCCGGCCTGCAGCACCAGCGCGGGCACCGTGCTGTCGAGGAACGTCTCCCCCACCTCCACGCGAGACCGCAGGTGCGGCGAGAGATCCACGCCCTCGGGATGCAGCCCGCCGAGATAGACGATGCGCGAGACGCCCGCCTCCTCCGACGCGCGCACGACGGCGTGGGCTGCGCGCCGATCGGCGTCTTCGAAATCGCGCCCCGCCGACATGGAGTGGATCAGGTAGTACAGCACGTCGGCGTCGGCGGCCGCCTCGGTGAGCGCATCGACGTCGGTCGCCGTTCCCTCCACGACCTCCACCCGCTCGCCCCACGGGAAGGCCGCGACGCGACGCGCGTCTCGGGCGAGCAGGCGCACCCGGTATCCGGCCGCGAGCAGCCGCGGCACGAGGCGACCGCCGATGTATCCGGTGCCGCCGAGAACCAGGGCGCGCGGGGGGTTGCCATCGGCGCGAGGCTCAGCCTGCAGCGCGGGTTCACGGCCGGTCGGCGAGGAGAGATCGTCCATGATCGCGAGGCTACGCGGCGGCATCCTCTCGCGACGAGGGCTTGACGAAGGCTCCGCCTCACCGATCCGCGAGGTCGATGGCGAACGCCTGCACGCCGTCGTGCGACGGCAGGGGCGTGAACCCGAGGCGCCGGTAGAAGGCGAGGGCGCCCGCGTTCTCGGCGCTCGCGACCAGGTGCACACCCGTCACCCCGCGCTCGCGCAGCGCGCCGATAAGCGTGTCGACCAGGCGCCTTCCCCACCCCTGCCCCTGCGCCGCCGGGAGCAGGTCGATGTGGAGGTGGGCCGGATGCGCCTCACCGTAGGGTTCGGCCCCGGCCCGGCGATTCGCGGCGTAGCGCAGGATCTCCGCCTCGCGCTCATCAGCGGGCGGAGACGCCGTCCAGGCTCGTCCCCGCACAGGCCACCAGTGATCGTGGAACCACTCCTCGAACGCCCGGGTGTCGGGCGCGCAGACGATGTACCCGACCGCGACGTCGCGATCGTCGACGACGACGAACGCGAGATCCGGATGCCGCTCGACGTACGGCAGCACGAAGATCGCGGGCCAGATCGCGTCATCGCTCAGCACGCCGGTCGCATCCGCACCCGCGTCGGCGGTCCGCACGCAGATTTCGGCGACGGCGTCGCGATCAGACGGTCGGTACGCGCGGATGCCGCTCATCGCGTCAGGCTACCCCGGTGCGCCGTCTGCGCTCATCGGCACCAGGCGGATGCTCGAGGCGTCCACACTCAGACGCACCTCGCCGCCGACGTCCAGCCCACGATCGGCAAGCACCTCCACGTCGACCTCGACGGCGACATCCGGCGCCGTCGTCTGCACGAGTGCGCCGAACGGCGACGGCTCCACGCGCGCGATCCGTGCGGTCCACGCCATCTCCCTCTCCGCCGCTCCGTCCGCGGCGAGGGCGCGGACGTCCTCGCGTCCCATCGGTCGAAGGCGCACGGCGCCCGGGCGGAAGACGGCGCTCGCCCGGCCGTCGGCGACCGCCGGCACGGCCAGCTGCAGCATCCCCGTCTCGTCGCGCCACGCTCCGGCGCGCACGATGCCCGGCACACGATCAAGCCCTGCCACCGCCGCGACGAAACGCGTGGCCGGCGCGCGGAGCACCTCCGCGACCGTGCCGGACTGCACGACAGTGCCGTCCTCGACGACGATCACGCGATCCGCCAGGGCCGCCGCATCGACCGCGGCGTGCGTGACGACGATCGTGGTCGCCCCGACGGCACGCACCTGGTCGCGGAGCACGCCGCGGATCTCGGATGCCGTCTCGACGTCGAGTCCGGTGAGGGGTTCGTCGAGCAGCACGACCTGCGGGGCGGCGGCCAGCGCGCGGGCCAGGGCCGCCCGCTGCTGCTGCCCTCCGGAGAGGTCCGCGGGACGCCGCAGGCCGAGGCCGGAGAGGCCGACACGGGAGAGCCAGTCCTCCGCGCGACGCCGGGCGTCGGCGCGGGAAACCCCTCGCGAGCGAAGGGCGAAGGCGACGTTGTCGCGGGCGGAGAGATGCGGGAACAGGAGCGGATCCTGACCGAGCAGCGCGACGCCGCGACGAGCGGGAGGCACGTGCAGTTCCGGCGACGACACGAGCCGGTCGCCGATGCGCACGTGCCCCGCGGACAGACGGTCGAGACCGGCGAGCGCCCCGAGCAGCGTCGATTTCCCCGCTCCGCTCGGCCCGAGAACCGCGATCGTCTCCCCCGGCGACGCGCTCACCGCGGCGTCGAGCACGAATCCGCCGGCCCGCTCCACGCGCACCTGCGCGTCGAGCGCGGTCCGCGTCGCCGACGCGGCGGCGTCGGTCATCGCGTCGCTCCCGGCCGCCACCCGCGCACGAGCAGAAGCACCGCGACCGCAGTCAGCAGCAGCAGCAGCGACAGCGCCACCGCCGTCCCCTGGCCGACGCCGGAGCCGTTGAAGGCGGTGTAGATCGCGAGGGGCATGGTCTGGGTGATGCCGGGCGCGTTCCCGGCGAAGAGGGCCGTCGCGCCGAACTCACCGATCGCGCGGGCGAAGGCGAGCACGACCCCCGCGACGATCCCGGGCAGAGCGAGCGGCAGGGTGACGCGCCAGAGGATGCGCCACCGACCCGCGCCGAGCGTGGCGGCGACGGTCTCGTAGCGTGTGCCCGACGTGCGCAGGGCCCCTTCGAGCGCGAGCACGAGGAACGGCAGGGCGACGAAGGTCTGCGCGATGACGACCGCGCCGGTCGTGAACGGCAGGGACACTCCCCACTGCGCGAGAGCAGCGCCCACGGGCCCCGACCGCCCGAAGAGGTAGAGCAGCGCGACGCCGCCGACCATCGGGGGAAGGACGAGGGGCACGGTCACGATCGCGCGCAGCACACCCGCCAGGCGATCGCCGGCCCGCGCGATCACGAGGGCGAGGGGGATGCCGAGCACGACGCAGCACGCCGTCGCGAGCAGCCCCGTCTGCAGCGACAGCAGCAGCGCGGCGACAGCCGCCTGCGATGAGATGTCGGTCCACAGCGTGGACCATTCGACGCGACCGACGAGCGCCGTGAGCGGGATCACGAGAAGGGCCAGGCCCAGCACGGCGGGAACGGCCAGGAGCGGAGGCAGGAAGCCTTCGCGAGGCGCCGCGCGCGGCGTCACGGCGCGCCGAAGCCGTGCTCGTCGAGGACGTCGCGTCCCGCCTCGGAGAGCACGTACGCCACGAACAGCGCAGCGGCGGAGGCATCGGATGCACCGGAGAGCGGAGCGATGGGATACCTGTTGACGACGTCGGCGGCCTCCGGCGGCACGATCGCCTCCACGGCGTCCTCCGCCGCCGCATCGGTCCGATAGACGAATCCCGCATCGGCCTCGCCCGCGGCGACCTTCGTGAGCACGGCGGTGACGTTCTGCTCCTCGCTCACCGGCGTCACGGTCACGCCGGCGGACTCCAGGAGAGTCGCCGTCGCGGCGCCGCAGGGCACCTCGACCGCGCACTGGACGACGGCCGTCGCGGGGTCCGCGAGATCGGCCAGTCCGGTGACGTCACCGGGGTTGCCGGCGGGCACGGCGATCACGAGGGTGTTCGTCGCGAAGATCTGCGGTTGCTCGGCGGTGACCCCGGCCGCTTCGACATCGGCCATCGTCGCCTCGTTCGCGGAGGCGAACACGTCGGCGGGAGCGCCCTCGACGATCTGCGTGGCCAGTGTGCTCGACCCGTCGTAGACGATGGGCTCGACGTCGATCTCGGGGTGAGCGAGCTCGAAGCCCTCCGCCAGATCGTCGAAGGCGGCCTGCAGCGACGCGGCGGCGTACACGCGAACGGACGTCTGCTCGTCGGCGGGAGCAGCGGTGCATCCGGCGAGGAGCGCCACGGAGGCGACCGCCGCCAGGAGAACGAACCGGCGCATCAGCCCTCCCGCGGGGTCTCGACGATGACATTGGTCGCCTTCACGACCGCGACGGCGAGGGATCCGACCGCGAGGCCCAGCTCCTCCGCGGCCTCGCGCGACAGCAGCGAGACGACGCGGTGGGGTCCCGCCTGGATGTCGACCTGCGCCATGATGCCGTCGACCTCTATCCGCGTGACCAGTCCCACGAAGCGGTTGCGGGCGCTGCGGGCGACGCCGGTGGGGTCCTCCGCGCCTCGGGCGATCCCGACCGCGAGAGCGGCGAGGTCGGCGCCATCTACGCGCGCGGGCGCCTCACCGGTGGTCGAGAGGCGTCCGGCATCGATCCAGCGGCGCACGGTGTCGTCGCTGACTCCGAGGAGCGAAGCGGCCTCAGAAACCCGAAATGCGGTCATTCAGTCACAATATCACCGCTTTTGCGGTGGCGAAGAGGCGGGAATGAATCCGGCGTAGCGTGGTGTCATGACGTTCCCGCCCCTCGTGGCACCGGTCGATGCGCTCGCCGCCGATGAGGCCGTGCGCACCGCGCGGCACCGTGCTCTCCCGCAGGTCGGCGATGCCGGGCAGCGCCGGCTGGCGGCCGCCCGCATCGCCGTCGTCGGCGCCGGCGGACTCGGCAGTCCCGTCGTGCTCGCGCTGGCCGCCGCGGGCGTCGGCTTGCTCCGCATCATCGACGACGACGTGGTCGAGCTGTCGAACCTGCAGCGTCAGGTCATCCATGACCTCCACGCGGTCGGCACCGCGAAGGCCGAGTCCGCCGCCCGGCGCGCACGCGCCCTCTCGGGCGCCATCACGGTCGAGACCGCCGCTGAGCGCCTCGATGTCGGCAACGCCGCGCGACTGCTCGCCGACTGCGATCTCGTGATCGACGGCAGCGACTCCTTCGCGACCCGGGATGCGGTCGACGCCGCCTGCGCCGAACTCGGCGTTCCCCTCGTGTGGGGGTCGGTGCTCGCGGGCTTCGCGCAGGTGACGGTCTTCTGGGCGGCGCCGCCCGCTCCCGCCCAAGGCGTGCGCCTGGCCGACCTCTTCCCGCCCGGCACGGCGGGTGAGCCGCCGAACTGCGCGTCCGCAGGTGTCCTCGGCCCCCTGTGCATGCAGGCCGGCGCGCTGATGGCGACCGAAGCGGTGAAGCTCGTGATCGGTGTCGGAGAGCCGCTGCTCGGTCGCATCTGCATCATCGATGCGTTCGGCGCTCGCCAGCGCGAGATCCCCCTCCGGTCGCGGCCTGCCGCCCTGCAGCCTTCGAGCGCGGCGAGCCGAGCCCCCCGGATCAGCGCCCCGGCCCTCCGCCGCGAGCTCGCCGCGGGACGCGTCGCGCTGCTGCTCGATGTGCGGGAGCACGACGAGTTCGCCGGTGGGTGCATCGACGGAGCCGTGAACGTCCCACTCGACCGCGTGATCGAGGACACCACGCTGATCGAGGCGGCATCGGTGGTCGTCGTGTGCGAACGCGGCGCCCGCGCGGCGACAGCCGCTGACGCCCTCCGGGCCACCGGCGTCGAGGCGACGGTGCTCGATGGCGGCATGGCCGCGTGGCGGGCCGCCGCGCAGCGACTGGCGAGCGTCTCGTGAACGCACTGATCAGCGTCGAGCAGCACCGCGCCCGCATCCTCGAAGCGCTCGATCCACTCGCCGTCGAGACCGTGCCCGTGGACGCCGCCGGGGGGCTGGTGTGCGCGGTCGACGCTCGCGCCGCCCTCGACATCCCGGTCTTCGACAACTCCGCCATGGACGGATTCGCCGTGCGCGCGGATGACCTCGCTCATGCCACCGCCGAGGCGCCGGTGGCTCTGCGCGTGGTCGCAGACCTTCCCGCCGGCTCGAGCGACGACCCGGAGCTCCGTTCCGGCGAGGCGGCGCGCATCATGACCGGCTCGCCGGTGCCGAGCGACGCCGACGCGGTCGTTCCGGTCGAACACACCACGGCAGGGCTCGCCGACTCGCTCACCCGCACCGAGGTGACGATCGCCCCGACGCGCGGGCAGCACATCCGACGTCGAGGCACCGATCTCGTCGCCGGAGACGTCGTCGTACACGCGGGTGAGGAGCTGACCGGCTTCCGGCTGGCGGCGCTGGCGGCAGCCGGGATCGCCGAGGTGGTCGTGCGCCGCCGCGTGCGGCTGGCCATCGTCTCGACCGGCAGCGAACTGGTCTCCCCCGGTGATCCGGTACGGCGCGGCCAGATTCCCGAATCGAACAGCGTTCTGCTCGGAGGGCTCGCGACGGAGGCGGGCGCGCAGGTGGTGCACACCGGGCGCGTGGCGGACGACGCCGAGGCCTTCCGCGCGACCCTCGCCGCAGCCGCCGACGCCGGGGCCGACGTGGTCGTGTGCACCGGCGGCGTGAGCGTGGGCGCCTACGAAGTCGTCCGCGACGTGCTCGAAGGCGACCGCGTCCGATTCGACAAGGTGGCGATGCAACCGGGCAAGCCGCAGGGCTTCGGCGTGCTCGACAGCGGCATCCCCGTCTTCTGCCTGCCGGGGAACCCCGTCAGCGTCGCGGTGTCGTGGGAGACGTTCGTGCGGCCCGCGCTTCGGCACCTCCAGGCGCGCCGCGAGCTCGATCGCACCCTGATCGCCGTTCCCGCCGCGACGGGATGGCGCACGCCTCCCGGACGCCGACAGTACGTGCCCGCCGCGCTCGACCGCACCGATCCGGGCGCGTGGACGGTCCGCCCGGCGACGGCGGGCGGATCGGGCTCCCACCTGGCAGGCGGCCTGGCCCAGGCGGAGGCGTACGCCGTCGTCCCCGCGGAGGTCGAAGCCGTCACGGCGGGCGACCTCGTGACTGTCATGCTGGTCTCATGAGCGAGCAGCCCTTCACCCACCTCGACAGCGACGGTCACGCCCGCATGGTCGATGTCACCGAGAAGCAGCCCACCGTCCGCGCCGCGACCGCGAGCGGATTCGTCCGCTGCTCGGCGTCCGCCGTCGCGGCCCTGCGCGATGGTTCGGTGCCGAAGGGAGACGTGCTCGCCGTCGCCCGCATCGCCGGGATCGCCGGCGCCAAGCGCACGGCCGACCTCCTCCCCCTGGCCCACATCATCGGCGTGCACGGCGCGGTCGTCGACCTCGAGATCGTCGACGAGGGCGTGCAGATCCGAGCGACGGTGCGAACGGCCGACCGCACCGGTGTCGAGATGGAGGCGTTCACCGCCGTCTCGGTGGCAGGCCTGTCGATCGTCGACATGCTCAAGGGCATCGACCGCCTCGTGCAGCTGGAGAAGGTGCGCCTCGAGGCGAAGACGGGTGGCCGATCCGGTGCGTGGAGCCGCGCGGAAGCATGACGTCCCCGTCCCTCGATGCCATCGTGCTGGCCGGCGGCCGCGCGACGCGGTTCGGCGCGGACAAGGCTGCGGCGACGATCGATGACGAGACGCTCCTGCAGCGCGTGGTGGATGCCGCGCGCCGCGCGGGCGCCGTCCGGGTCGTCGTCGTCGGCCCGCGACGCCCGCTGCGGGCAGGAGCGGACGTGCTCTGGTGCCGGGAGGACCCACCGTTCGGCGGACCGGCCGCCGGGATCGGCGCCGCGATCGGCGCCGTGACAGCCGACGAGGTGCTCGTGCTCGCGTGCGATCTGCGCAGGCCGACGGATGCGCTCGCCGCGCTGGGCGCGGTGCCGCCGGGCACCGACGCGGTCGTGCCGGTGGACGACGCGGGCCGGAAGCAGTGGCTCACGGCCCGCTACCGCACCGCCGCGCTGCGGACGGCCGTGCACGCCTCCGGTCGTGTCGACGGGGCCGCGGTCCGTGAGCTCATGCACACTCTGGAATGCGCGCATCCCGTGATGGCCGTGGATCACCTCGCCGACGTGGACACGCGAGCCGATCTGAACGAAGCTGGAGGCAGGGCGTCCGTCGCCCGGATATCGGAGGATGACATGGCCGACTCGCCGACGCACCTGAGCCCGGAAGACCTCGACGCGTGGGTCGTGTCGATGCGCGAGCGCTTCGACCTGTCCGTCGAAGCCGTGCCGACCGGCGACATCCTCGACCTCGCTCGCGACGCGGCTCACGCTGTCGCGAGGCCCGCAGCGCCCCTCGCGGCGTTCGTGGCGGGTTTCGTCGCGGCTCGCGAGGGCGGCGGACCGGCGAAGATCTCCGAGGTCATCGACGAGGTCTCGAAGCTCGCCGACCGCTGGAAGGGTGCGAAGTGAGCACGGTCAGCGCACCGCCCACCGTCGCCGTCAGGTTCTTCGCCGCTGCCGAGGAAGCGGCCGGCGCGGCATCCGGAACATATGCGGCACCGGACATCGCCGCGCTTCGCGTCGCACTCACGAGCGCTCATCCGGCCCTCGCGGCGGTGCTGCCTCGCTGCGCACTCCTCGTCGACGGCGTCCGCTCCGACGACGCCACCCCCCTCGACGAGGCGTCGACGGTGGACGTGCTGCCCCCGTTCGCGGGAGGCTGAGCCAACGGCGGATCAGCCGCCGATGGCGCTCATCGGCCGCTGCGGCTGCAGGAAGCCGGGCTCGTCGATGCCGTGACCCGGAAGCTTCCCCGCGATCGAGCGCCGCAGGACATCGGCGAGGTCGTCGTCGTCGGCATCCCCCCGCAGCAGCGGAAGCAGGTCCGACTCCTCGCGCGCGAACAGGCAGTTGCGGATCTGGCCGTCGGCGGTCAGCCGCACACGGTCGCAGGCACCGCAGAACGGTGCCGTCACCGACGCGATGACGCCCACCGTCGCCGGCCCGCCGTCGACGTGGAACACTTCCGCCGGCGACGCCCCTCGCTCGCCGACCGGCTCGAGCGTGAACGCCTGGCGCAGCGTGTCGAGGATCTCCTCGCCCCGCACCATCTCCACGCGAGACCAGATGTGGCCGGCGTCCAGCGGCATCTGCTCGATGAAGCGCATCTCCGCCTCGTGGTCGACCGCGAAGCGCACGAGGTCGACCAGCTCGTCTTCGTTGACGCCTCGCATGGCCACGGCGTTGAACTTCAGCGGCGCGAACCCCACGGCGCGGGCCGCGTCGATGCCGGCGAGGGTGTCGTCGAGCCGATCGCGCCGCGTGAGCTCGGCGAAGCGATCGCGGCGCAGCGTGTCGATGGAGATGTTCACGCGCGCGAGTCCGGCGTCGCGGAGCGGCCCGGCGAGCTTCGGCAGGGCGAGCGCGTTCGTCGTCATGGACACCTCGAGCGGGCCCTCCGGCCCCTCGATGGCCGCCATCCGGGCGACGACGTCGACGACGTCCCTGCGCAGCAGCGGCTCCCCGCCTGTCAGGCGCACCTCGGTGATGCCGAGACTGGCCGCCACCGCGGCGACCCGGGCGAGCTCGTCCGTGGTGAGGATGTTGTCCTTCGCGAGCCACTCCACGCCGTCTGCGGGCATGCAGTAGGTGCAGCGCAGCGAACAGCGGTCGGTGAGCGAGATGCGCAGATCGCGGTGCACGCGGCCGAAGCGATCGACGAGGGTCCCACGCGAGCCCGTCACGATCCGATCCCGACCCAGGTGGATGCCCCGTCGCTCTGCTGCTGCTTCTTCCACACCGGCAGGTCGGACTTGATGGCCTCGATGAGCTCGCGGCTGGCGGTGAACGCTTCGTCGCGATGGGCGGATGCGGCCACCACGACGACGGCGACATCCCCGACCGCGAGGCGCCCCACCCGGTGGGTCACGGCGATCAGCGCGTGCTCGCCGGCCGCCTTCTGCGCCAGCTCCCGCAGGATGCGCGGGGCGTCGGGATGCGCGGAGTACTCGAGCGCCTCGACGCTGCCGGCCGCCTCCGGGTCGTGGTCGCGCACGGTGCCGATGAACGTGGTGAGCGCGCCGACCGACGGATCACTCGCGGCGTGGATGTGGGCGGCGACGTCGATGGGCGTGTCGCTGATCTCGGCGATGACGACTCCGGCATCCATCAGTGGTCGCCCCCCTCGAGCTGTGACACGACGTGCGAGGCGATCCGCACGACGAAGGGCATCCCGGAGGCGACCGCCTTCGGCGAGCCGGGGAGGTTCACGATGAACGTCGTCGCGGCGACGCCGGCCCGCCCGCGGGACAGCGCCGAGAGCGGGGTGTCCGCGGCGCCGTCGGCCCGCAGGCGCTCCGCCACGCCGGGAACCTCGCGATCGAGAACGCGCGCGGTACCCTCCGGCGTGAGGTCGCGCGGCGAGACCCCCGTGCCCCCGCACGTGACGATCACCCGCGCTCGGGCACCGATCAGCGCGCGAAGCTCCTTCTCGACCGCGTCGACGCCATCGGGGATGACAGACGCGTCGTCGCAGGCGAAACCCGCCTCGCGCAGCGCCGCCACCGCGACCGGGCCGGCGGAGTCCTCGCGCACGCCGCGGTGCGACCGGTCCGAGACGGTCACGACGGCGGCGCGAAGAGATGTCATCCCTCCACGATAGGTGCCGAGATCGGTTCGCGGCGCCGTTACGGCGGATCGTTTCGAGGCCGTCGATCCGTCTTTCGCGAGCCGGGATATCGTGTGTGAATGGCTCGTTCCACCGCCCGTCGCCGCGTCGTCCGCGTGCGAATCGATGCCGACGGCGAGGGCGTCCACGCCGTCTCGCGCCGCGAAGACGTGCTGGCCGCCGAGGAGCCGCTGGAGATCCGCATCGACGGATCGTCCTGGGCCGTGACCATGCGCACGCCGGGCGACGACTTCGACCTCGTCGCCGGGTTCCTCGTCGGCGAGGGCGTGCTCACGGCCCCCGACCAGCTGAGATCGCTGCGGTACTGCGCGGGGCGCAACGCCGAGGGCGAACAGACCTACAACGTCATCGACGCCCACCTCGGTGCCGGCGCGGTGCCGCCCTCCGACGCCGCCGCACGACACAGCACCACCACCAGTGCGTGCGGCATCTGCGGCACCGAGTCGATCGAGGCGGTGGCCAAGACCGCTCGGCTCCCCCTCGGGGCGGCGGAACCGCTCGTCGATGCGGCGGTCGTCGCGCAGCTGCCGGATACGCTGCGCGACTCGCAGCAGGTCTTCGACGCCACCGGGGGCGTTCACGCCGCCGGTCTGTTCGCACCGGACGGCACCGCGGTGTGCGTGCGCGAAGACGTCGGCAGGCACAACGCCGTCGACAAGGTGATCGGGTGGGCGCTCCGCGACGGGAGACTCCCCCTGGCACAGCACGTGCTGCAGGTGTCGGGGCGGGCGTCGTTCGAGCTCGTTCAGAAGGCGCGGCTTGCGGGCATCCCGATGCTGGCGGCGGTCGGGGCGCCGTCGACGCTCGCGGCGCAACTGGCGCACGACACGGGGCTGACCCTCGTCGGATTCAGTCGCAACGGCTCATTCGCGATCCACGCGCACCCCGAACGCGTCGTCGGAATCTGACCCGTCCCCGGGCCGACGCGCAGAGCCGCGGGACGCGACCAGCCGTCGTTCACGCGCGAGGGGAACGCTGAACACCGCCGCGACCACGAGCGCCGCACCGATGCCGACGAGCGCGCCACCCACGGTGTCGCTCAGCCAGTGGGCGTGCAGATAGGTGCGACTGAAGGCCATGAGCAGGATCCACGCCGCCCCGACGAGGGCCACGACGAGCCGTGGGAACAGGACGACCGCGCACACCGCGATGGTTGCGGCATTCGCGACGTGCCCCGACGGGTAGGACCCGTAGTCCGACATGATGAGGATCTCGGTGGGTCGCGCACGGCCGAACAGGTGCTTGAGCAGCTGAACGAGTGCCGCCGACACGGCCTCCGCGGTGAGGAAGAAGGCCGCCGCCCACGGCCGCCGCACCGCGATGAGCGCCCCCGCGCCGCCCAGCGGCACGACGAGCACCCCCACCCACCCGCCTCCGATCACGTTCATGGCGTGCGACACGGGTCCGGCCAGCGGCACCGCGGCGTCGACGAGCAGGTTGTTCCACCAGGCGTCGACCGCGAACGGAGTGTTGCCCCGGGCGAACGCCCACGCGCCGAGTGCCGTCGCCAGCGCGATCAGGAGGAGACCGAGGGCGATCAGCGAGAAGGTCATCGTCCGCGTACGGGAGGGAAAGGGCATCCGACCATTGTGCCCCGACCCCGATCCGGAGGGGCCGGCTCAGGGAGTGAGCCGCTCCACGGAACGCGGACGGACGATGAACCACAGCGCTGCCACCGCGAGGAGACCGCACCCGACCATGACGGCCGCCATCGTCGTCGCGGTGATCGCCGCACCGTGGGACACGCCGCCGACGATCGGAGAGACCAGCCCCGCGACGCCGAAGTTGACGGCGCCGAGGATCGACGCGGCCGTCCCGGCCGCCTTCCCGTGCCGGTCCAGCGCGAGAACCTGCACGCACGGCATGGTGAACCCGACCCCGGACATGAACACGAACAGCGGCACGACGGTGCCCCACAGGCCGAGTCCGAGCTGGTCGGTCGCGATGATCGTCGCCCCCGCGATCACGAGCGTCGCCGTCGAGAACGCGAGCACCCACTGCGGCCCGAATCGGGCCGCGAGGCGAGAGGCGACCTGCACGCCGACGACCACCCCCAGCGAATTGACGGCGAACAGCAGGCCGTACTCCTGAGCCGTCAGGCCATAGGCCTCCTGGAAGAGGAACGGCGACGCGGAGAGGTAGGAGAACAGCCCGCTGAAGGCCATTCCGCCGATGACGAGCACGCCGAGGAACACGCGGTCGCTGAACACGCTCTTGTACCGCTGAAGCATCGTCGTGTTGCCGCGGTCCTGACGGCGTGCCGGAGGCAGGGTCTCCGGGAGGAGCAGGATGGCGCACAGGAACATCAGCGCGCCATAGCACGCGAGGACCACGAACAGCCCCCGCCAGGGCATGACCTCCATGAGGGCGGAGCCGATGAGCGGCGCGACGACGGGGGCGACCCCGGTCACGAGCGCGAGCCGGCTGAGCATGACCACCAGGCGCCGACCGCCGAACAGATCTCGGACCATCGCCATCGCCACGACGCCGCCGGCGGCGGCCCCGATCCCCATGAAAACGCGGGCGATGCCGAGTGTCCACAGGGTGGGCGCCATCGCCGCGGCCACACTCGCCAGGACATGGAGGGCGGTGACCGCGAGAAGCGGGATGCGGCGGCCGACCTTGTCGCTCAGCGGGCCCACGATCAGCTGACCGAGAGCGAAGCCGACCATCGTGCCGGTGAGCGTCAGCTGGATCGCCGCGGCCGTCGTCTGGAAGTCGGCCTCGAGCACGGGGAAGGCCGGCAGATACAGGTCGATGGTGAAGGGACCGAGTGCCGTGAGGGCTCCGAGCAGGATGACGTAGAGCACCCGCCGCGGCGTCGAGATCGCATCCCCCGGGTGCAGGACGATCGGCGCGGTCGCCGGATTCGTGCCGAGGGTGCGGATGGCGCCCGTGGGAGACCCCGTCGCGCGCGGGAGACGGGTGGTCGCGGTCTCCGGTGCTCGCGCACCGTCGGTCGGACGAGGATCAGTGGGGTTCTGGACGGGAAGAGAGGCGGTATCGAGCAAGAGGACTTCGTTTCAGCGGCGTGACGGGGCGTCGGCCGGGGATGACCGGACTGGCGCAGAGGAGACGGCGGATGCGCCGTGATGCCGATCGCGGACAGGAGCGTCCGAATCGATTCGACTCCTCAGTGTATCGGACGCCCCGCCTCAGCCCTTCGTCGATCCCGCCAGCAGACCTCGCACGAAGAATCTCTGCAGCGAGAAGAAGACCACCAAGGGAACAACGAGGGAGACGAACGCCCCGGCCGTCAGTCGCTGCCAATCCTGACCTCGCGAGCCCACCATCTCCGCCAGCCGCTGGGTCAGCGGAGCGACATCCTGTGTTCCTCCGGAGAAGATCAGCGCGACCAGCAGGTCGTTCCACACCCACAGGAACTGGAAGATCGCGAAAGACGCGATCGCCGGGGTGGCCAGCGGCAGGATGATGCGGAAGAAGATCTGCGCGTGGGAGGCGCCGTCGACGCGGGAGGCCTCGATGACATCGCGCGGGATCTCGGAGATGAAGTTGTGGAGCAGGAAGATCGCCAGCGGCAGCGCGAAGATCGTGTGCGCGATCCACACCGGCAGGTAGTTCTGCTCGGGGATGATCGGAATGACGTCGTGGAGCCAGGCCTGCCCGGGGCGCAGCCAGAACGAGAACGTCTGCAGCAGCGGCACGAGGGCCATCTGCAGCGGCACGATCTGCAGCGCGAACACGAAGATGAACAGCGTGTTGGCGCCGGGGAACTTGATCCACGCGAACGCGTAGGCCGCCATCGAGGCCAGCACGAGCGGGAAGATCGTCGCCGGGATCGCGATCGCTAGCGAGTTGACGAAGTACGCCCCCAGCTGCGGTGACGACATCGACGGCGAGAACAGCACGTCCTGGTAGTTGTCGAGCGTGAATCCGGGGTTCTGGAAGATCGTCCACCAGCCGGTGGTCTGGATGAGCTCCGCCGGACGGAACGACGAGACGAACAGGCCGAACGTCGGGATCGTCCACAGCACCGCGATGATGAGCGCGGCCAGCGTCGCCCAGCGCGACGTGAGACGGCGCTTCGCGCGAGCCGTGCGCGTGCCTTCTGCCGCTTCCTCGAAGGCGTCTTCTTTTCGCTCGTCGTCGATCGGAAGATCGACCGGGGCCACGCTGCTCATCGGATCTCCCTCTGCTTGCGGAGGACGTTGACGTTGTAGATGACGATGGGAAGGACCATCACGAACAGGATCAGAGCGAGTGCCGACCCGCGCCCGACCTCACTGGCGCGGAACGCCTGCGTGTACATCTCGTTGGCCACCACGCTCGTGTTGAAATTTCCGGCGGTCATCGTCCGCACGATGTCGAAGACCTTGAGGGTCGCGATCGAGATGGTCGTCAGCACGACCACCAGCGAGGAGCGGATCCCGGGGACGGTGACGTTCGAGAAGCGCTGCCACGCGTTCGTGCCGTCGAGCTGCGCCGCCTCGATCTGCTCCGTCGGAATGCCCTTGATCGCCGCGCTCAGCACGACCATCGCGAATCCGGTCTGGATCCAGATCATGACGACGATCAGCAGGAAGGTGTTGAGCGGATCGGTCTGCAGCCACTGCACGGGGTCGCCGCCGAGTCCCACGACCATGGCGTTCAGCAGACCGATCTGATCGCGACCGGCCGAGCGGTACTCGTACACGAAGCGCCAGATGATGCCCGCTCCCACGAAGGAGATCGCCATGGGCATGAACACCAGCGCCTTGTAGAAGCGCTCACCGCGCGACTTGTCGATCCACACGGCGTACGCCAGTCCGAGCGCCGTCGAGATCGTGGGGACGAAGAGAACCCAGATGACCGTGTTGATGAGGGTGCGGATGGCCGAGGGCTGCGTGAACATCCACACGAAGTTGTCGAAGCTGAAGTTCCCGGAGTTGTCCAGGAACGCCAGTCCGGTCGTCCGCACCGCCGGCCAGATGAGACCGACCGCGAGGAGGAGGATCGCCGGCAGCAGGAACCACGTCAGCTGCCAGTAGTCCCTGCCCTTCTTCGGCCCGCGGCCCATGAGGAGCACGAGGATGCCGATAATGGCGGCGAAGATCACCAGCCCCATCACCACCTGCAGGATCTTCCCCGTGAGGTCAGCGGTTGTCATCGAGGTCTTCCCTTCGTCGTTGAAGCATGTCGCGGCGACGGAGGCTCCAGGACCGAGGCGGCGCCGTTACCGCCCCGGTCCCGGAGCGAACCGATCAGCTGGCGGGCCAGCTGGCCTCGATCTCGTCGACGACCGTCTCGGTGTCATCGCCGGAGACCCAGGCGACGATGCCCTTCCAGAAGGAGTCGGCCCCGACAGCGCCGGGCATGAGGTCCGAACCGTCGAAGCGGAACGTCGTCTCCGGGTCCTGGAGGATCTCGATCGACTGCACGAGCAGCTCGCTCGACGCGTTCTCCGGGTCGACGCCCGTGTTGGCGCTGATCACGCCGCCGAGGCTGACCCGGTTGTTCGCCCACGTGTCGCTGGAGAGGTAGGCGCGGACCGCCTCGACCTCTTCGGCGTCGGTGAAGGCGACCGGGAACTCGCCGCCGCCGGTGACCGACAGCGGGTCACCCGCGTTCGCCGGCGGGGTGAGGAATCCGAAGATGTCGCCGTTGGACGCGACCGTCACCTCATCGCCGCCCTCGGGGTTCCAGAAGGTCTCGTAGAACGAGGCCTGGTGGTGCAGCGAGCACTCGCCGTCGAGAATCGGCAGTCCCGCCGTCTGGAACGCCTCGGTCACGAGCGTCGACACGTCGCCGATGCCGCCGTTGACCATGTCCTCGTTCTTGAGGTATCCGCCGACGGCGTCGAAGGCCTCCACGACCTGCGGGTCGTTGAAGGGGATCTCGTGGGTCACCCACTGGTCGTAGACGTCGGCGCCGTGCAGACGCAGCATCCAGTCCTCGATCCAGTCGGTGCCCGGCCACCCCGTGGCGTCGCCGGACTCCAGGCCCACGCACCACGGCTTGTGGTCGCCGTCGGCCGCGATCTGCTCCGACAGCGCCTCGAGATCGTCGAGCGTCGCGGGAATCTCCCAGCCGTTCTCCTCGAACTCGCTGGGCGAGTACCAGATGTACCCCTTGATGCTCGCCATGAGCGGCGCGGCGTAGAAGGTGTCGTCGTAGGTTCCGTAGGTCTTCCAGTCCTCCGACCAGAATTCGTCGACGTGCGCTTCGACCGCCTCCGATGCGGGGATGAGCCATCCGCCCTCGGCGAGACGGGCGAGCAGTCCGGGCTGCGGCACGATGCCGATGTCGGGCGCATTGCCGCCCTCGGCGAGCACGGCGATCTGCGCCTCGAACTCGCTCGAGCCCTGATAGTCGATCTGGATGCCGGTGCAGGCCGAGAAGTCGCTCCACGACTCCACGAGGCGATCGGCTTCGAGATCGAGGATGGTGCCGCCGATGGTCACCTCCGCGCCGTCGAAGGTGCCGTACTCCTCGTAGTCGGTGCAATCGACATCGGATGCGTCGGGCTGCATGTCGCCCGTACAGGCCGACAGGGCCAGCGCGGCGACTCCCAGTCCGGCTGCCGCGGCGAAGACGCGCGAACGCGACTGAGTCCTCATGGTGCCTCCTCATTGAGTAGCAGGTCGGCATGACGTCGCCGACCCAAGGTGCTCGGGAACCGTTCCCACGCTCACGCTAAGGGATCGCTCCCGTGGGCACAATCCGGTTCGGGTCACAACTGAATAACCATGGTCACACGGGCTGGAATCGGCGCGGGTGTGCGTGCCACGATGTCTCGCAACCGGTTCCACTTTCCGGACGAAGACGACCGGCATCCGAGGAGCACAATGGGTGGCATCGCCGAGGTGGCGCGCGTGGCCGGCGTGTCGAAGTCGACCGCGAGCCGAGCTCTCACGGGGAACGGCTACGTCTCCCCCGCCACGCGCGAGCGGGTGGCGCGCGTGGCCGAAGACCTCGGATACGTCGCATCCTCATCCGCGTCGAGTCTCGCCACCGGACGCACCCGGAACATCGGCGTCGTGATGCCCTACCTGAACCGGTGGTTCTTCGCCGAGGTGCTCGAAGGCGTTCAGGAGGTGCTGCTGGCGGAGGGGTTCGATCTCACGCTGTACGACGCGAAGCCCGGCACCGAGGGCAGGCGTCGCGTCTTCGACGACTTCCTCGCCCGAAAGAGGTTCGACGGCCTCATCGCGGTCGCCCTCGAACCCGACGACCATGAGCTCGAACGCCTCGTCGGAATCGGGCGGCCGGTCGTCAGTGTGGTCGGCGACAGCGACCAGACGAGCGTCGTCGGGCTGGATGACGTTCACGCGGCCCGTCGCGCCACCGCGCACCTGGTCGACCTCGGCCACGAGCGCATCACGTTCCTGGGCGGGATCTCCGACCATGAAGGCCCCCACGTCGACCGCGAGCGGCTGGGCGGATACGCGTCGCGCATGCGCGACGCGGGACTGCGTCCGGACCACGCTCCATCCGAGGTGTCACTCCCGGGCGGCTACGACGTGGCCGTCGACCTGCTGAGCGATCCCGACCGACGCCCCACGGCCATCGTCGCCGCGTGCGATGAGGTCGCCATCGGGGCGATCATCGCCGCGCGACGACTCGGCATCGCCGTTCCGTCCGCGCTGAGCGTCGTCGGCATCGACAATCACGAGTACTCGGAGATGTTCGGCCTCACCACGCTCGAGCAGTCCCCCCGCGGCCAGGGAGCGGCCGCCGCCCGGCTTCTCCTGGATCACCTCCGCTCCCCGGGGACCGAGCGCACCCAGATGCGCCTGCACGCGCGCCTCATCGTGCGCGGCTCGACGTCACCGCCGCCGGGCACTCCGTCGGTGGCGGTCGGCGTCATCCCCTGACGCATCCGAACAGTGGGCGACGGAGCGCATCGGAGACGCACCGGAGACGCCAGAACCCCGGACGCCGAAGCATCCGGGGTTCTGTTCTGTCAGGCGCTGAAGCGTGATTACTTCAGGGTGACGGTGGCGCCGGCGCCCTCGAGGGCCTCCTTGGCCTTCTCGGCGGCTTCCTTGTTCGCGCCCTCGAGCACGGGCTTGGGAGCACCGTCGACGAGACCCTTGGCGTCGCCGAGGCCGAGCGAGGTGAGCTCGCGGACGACCTTGATGACCTGGATCTTCTTGTCGCCGGCAGCCTCGAGGATGACGTCGAACTCGGTCTTCTCCTCCTCGGCGGCGGCTTCGCCACCGGCACCACCGGCGGCGGGGGCGGCACCGGCGACGGCGACGGGCGCCGCGGCGGTGACGTCGAAGGTCTCCTCGAACGCCTTGACGAACTCGCTGAGCTCGATGAGCGTGAGCTCCTTGAACTGGTCGAGCAGCTCTTCAGTGCTGAGCTTTGCCATGATGATTCTCCTTGCTTGGGTATCTGTCGCCGCAGGCCGGATCAGGCCGCGGACTCCTGCTTCTCGCGCAGCGCGTCGACCGTGCGCACGGCCTTCGACGGGAGCGCGTTGAAGACGAATGCCGCCTTGGTCATCGAGGCCTTCATCGCGCCGGCGAGCTTCGCCAGCAGGACTTCACGGCTCTCGAGGTCGGCGAGCTTGTTGACCTCGTCCGCGGTGAGAGGGTTACCGTCGAAGTAACCGCCCTTGACCACGAGATGAGGGTGTGCCTTGGCGAAGGCGCGCAGGCCCTTCGCGACGGTGACCGGGTCACCGTGCACGAACGCCACGGCCGACGGACCCTTGAGGTCGTCGTCCAGCGACGAGATCCCCGCGTTGTTCGCGGCGATCTTGGTCAGCGTGTTCTTCACCACGGCGTATTCCGCGTCCTGACGGATGCTGTTGCGGAGCTCCTTGAGCTCGGCGACCGTCAGACCGCGGTACTCGGTGAGCAGTACGGCGGTCGAGTCCTCGAAGTTCTTCGTGAGCTCGGCGACCGATGCTTCCTTCTGCGCCATGGCCACTCCTTGTGTGTACGAGACGCCCGACAGTGGTGGGGCGTCGGCCTGGGACATCCGGTCGCTCGGGCAAAGAAAAAAGCCCCGGCGCAAGCGCACGGAGCTGGATTTCCCATCAGACCGGGATCTCTGTCGTACACCTGCGCAGGCCCCTGTTCTTCACAGAGCTTCGATCGTCTCGTTCGCACGACACGATGACCGGCGGTCTTCGGCTCCGGTTACTCTACCCCACCCGCCCTTCTCCCCCAAATCCCCGCACCCTGCGTACGCACGCACCATCGCCGAGCCACCCCTTTGATGCCCAGCCACCCCTTTCGTGGCGCAGGCAATGGGCTGGTTCGGCACGAAAGGGGTGGCTCGACCGAGGCGTCGGTCACGAAGGGTGGATGCCGAAACGAGCGAGACGTGCACCGAGCGCTGCCGGGGTGGCCGCATGCTCGTCGCCCCAGCGGGCAAGTCTCCACTGGGTCGTTCCTCGGATCCAGTCTTCGCGCGCCTTCTCGTCGAGCAGCACCTGTTCGACGCTGCGCCCCGAGCGCCGCGCCTCATCCACGTACTTGTCCTTTCCATCGCACTCTCCGAACGTCCTCAGTCCTCTCAGCCCGATGTCGACGAAGTACGAACCGCCGCCCGGAGCCGGTACGGGCACCTGCAGCTCCGCCCGTTCGAACCCCAGTCGATGCAGCTGGAGCCGACTCACGCTCTCCAGCGGCAGCTGGGCCCGACCATCTGCCAGCTCGACGATGCGCCGCGCCTGGCGGATACCTCGCGGGCCCGACATCTCCGTACGGTGGAGCAGCCGCGATGTGAAGTCGGCAGCGGCGCGATCGTCAAACCGTCGCCGATCGCCGCCGATCTGCCCAAGAGCAGCGTCGGCGACCGAGATCGACGCCTCGGCCGACACCGCACGAATCACGTCGTAGGTCGTCCGCTCGAGATTCGTGCAGAAGAGGCCACCGACGATGTCGACCTCCGTCTCCGCGAGGCTGCCCTCGTGGCGCATCACGTCATCCGCGCTGTGACGGGCGGACGCCGCCGCGAGGACGTGCGCGCGACGAGGAGCAAGCCGATAGAGCGGCAACCCGTGGAGAACCGCGGCAGAGACGCCACAGAAAACCACCGTCGCACCCCGCGACGCACGCTCGACTGCGAGGACGAGCGCACGATGACGGGACTCCGGCCACAATGAGGCCCAGACCGCGCCGTCGATGTACGTGCCCCGGCGGATGCGGTGGAGGACCCCGGCGTCGACGGCGTCGGCGATCGAGCGGTCGCTCATCCCTTCGTCGATAAGCGCCGGCCGTGATCGCAGCAGACCGAGGAGTTCGTCGAGACTCGCGTGACGCATACTCGCACGGTCCCGCAGGTCGCTCGCCGGAGCCGCTGCCGAATCCATCTTGTGGACGAAGCCGAGTCACGCCGAGGTGGGGAGGAGCACTGCACACGCATCGAGCCATCCCTTTCGCGCCGAACGGGCCCCTTCTCCGCAACGGAAAGGGGGTGGTTCGGCAACAAAGGGGTGGTTCGAGTCGAGGGACGAGGGGGACGGGTGGGGAAGCGGGGCGGGGGATGCGGGGGTGTCGCGGGAGGGGTG
>NZ_DCMW01000019.1:90520-144612 GCF_002321605.1 Microbacterium sp. UBA1612 | reverse complement strand
GGGGGGGGGGGGGGGGGGGATGCGGTGGGTAGCCTGGGGGGATGACTCCGGAGCTCGCCGCACGCATCGTGGCGGACTCCCGGGATCGCGTTTCCTGGGTGCGCGCCCGCTCGCGCGGCATCACCGCCACCGACGTCGCGACCCTCACCTCCGAACGCGCCATCGCGCGGGCAGCCGACGCGAAGCTGCTCGGATCCGGCTTCTCGGGAAACGCCTTCACAGCACACGGCCGCGCGCGCGAGCCGGAGATCGCGGCATGGGTGGCGGCGACCCATGGCATCCAGCCCTCGAGCGCGCTGTTCCACGCCGTCGTCGAGAAGCGACACCTCGCCACGCCCGACGGCATCGGGGTGGACACGAGCGGACACGTCGTGCTCGCGGAGATCAAGACGACGAACAAGGCCTGGCGCTCGATCCCCCGCTCCTACCTCCGGCAGGTGTGGTGGCAGCAGCACGTGCTCGGCGCCGAGCGCACCCTCGTCGCGTGGGAGCAGCACGACGACTTCGTCCCGATCCACGACGAGCCCCGGTGCCAGTGGGTGGATCGCGACGAGGTCGAGATCGGCAAGCTCGTCAGCCTCGCGACCGCGCTGATCGACGAGCTCTACCACCGCACGCAGCTCGGCAGGTCGCTGCATGCGCGCACGGCGCCGCCCCGGCGCGATCGACAGCCCTACCGCGCGCTCGCGCTGGCCGACTAGGCCGCGCCGACGGCGAACACGCGCTTCGCCTCGGCATCCCACACCCGCATCCGCACCGCACGCACACGGGATGGCGCGTCGCCGACGAGGTCGAGCGCTTCGGCGAGACGGTCCACCGGCATTCGTCGAGCGAGCGTCACATGAGGGGTCCAGGCGTCGGGGACCGCGTGCGGGATGACGCGCTCGGCGCCGCCGAGCCGCGCGACGACCTCCCGCTGCAGCGCGAGCAGGTCGGCCGCGACGATCACGGGGCAGGCAAGCACCCTGCGCGGCCCGTCTCCGAACAGGATGATGCCGGACAGCGCGAGCTCGAGCGGCAGCCGACCCGCGAGACCCGACAGCAGCCGCGCATCCTCGGCGCCGGCGCGGTCGGTCCCGTCCAGGACGGCGAGCGTGACGTGCGGCGCGTTCGTCGCTCCGGCATGGCGACCGGCGCTCGGCAGCCCTCGCTCGATCAGCGCGTCCCATGCGCGCCGCACCCCGGCGTCGCTCTCCTCGTCGAAGACGAGCTCCACGCTCCTCATCCCGCCATCATCTCCCGTGCCGCCACCGCAGCACAGAGCACCACGACCGTTTTGGTTGACGCAGATCAACCATCTGCGTATAGTTGACGCAGATCAACCTTTGTGCGCGTCACCGTCGCCGCCGCGTTCCGCTCTTCGTCACGAGGTCCTCATGTCGCAACCCCTCTCCGAATCCGCCACCACGCCGCGCGACCGTCGCCGAGTACTCCAGGCCCTCATCGGCCTGCTGCTCGGGATGTTCGTGTCGATGCTCGCCTCGACGGTCGTCTCCACCTCGCTGCCGGTCATCATCCACGACCTCGGCGGGGATCAGGCCGCCTACACCTGGGTGGTGACGGCCACCCTGCTCACGACCGCGATCTCGACCCCCATCTGGGGCAAGCTCGCCGATCTGTTCGACCGCAAGATGCTCATCCAGATCGCCATCACGATCTTCGTGCTCTCCACCGCGGCCGCCGGTTTCTCGCAGGACACCACCATGCTCATCGCGTGCCGCGCGGTGCAGGGCATCGGCGCCGGTGGGCTCGCAGCTCTCAGCCAGGTGATCATGGCCGACATCATCAGCCCGCGCGAGCGCGGCCGCTACATGGGCCTGTTCGGCGCCGTGATGGCCGTCGCCACCGTCGGCGGGCCCCTCCTCGGCGGCGTCGTCACCGACACGCTGAACTGGCGCTGGAACTTCTTCATCGCCCTCCCCTTCGCCGTGGCCGCACTCATCATCCAGCAGCGCACGCTGCACCTTCCCACCCGCCCCAAGAAGCGGGTGCGCATCGACTACGTCGGCATCGTGCTCCTGAGCACCGCCGTCTCGCTGCTGCTCATCTGGGTCACCAACGCCGGCACGTCCTATGACTGGTGGAGCACGGAGACGATCCTCATGGTCGGCGGAGCCGTCGTCGCGGGCGTGCTCTTCGTCGTCGTCGAACTCCGCTCGACCGAACCCCTCGTGCCCCTGACGCTGTTCCGCAACCGCACCTTCACCCTCGCCGTGATCGCCTCGATCGCGACGGGAATCGCGATGTTCGGCACGTCGGTGTTCCTCAGCCAGTACATGCAGATGGCTCGAGGCGCCACGCCCACCGAGGCCGGTGTCATGACGATCCCGATGATCGCGGGCCTGCTGCTCGCATCCGTCGTCGTCGGAGCGCTCATCACGCGGCACGGGCACTGGAAGCCGTACCTCATCGCCGGGGCCGTGCTCCTGATCGCCGGTTCGTACACCCTGTCGACCATCCACTACGACACGAACTTCGCCCTCGTGTCGCTGTACATGTTCCTTCTGGGCGCGGGCGTCGGCACGACGATGCAGAACCTGGTCCTCATCGTGCAGAACACCGCACGCCCCACCGAGATGGGGGTGGCCAGTTCCGGCGTGACGTTCTTCCGGTCGCTCGGCGGCACGGTGGGCGTCTCGGTGATGGGAGCCACGCTCGCGAGTTCGGCATCGAACCTCGTCGCCGAGCGCCAGAACGACATCGGTGCGGCCCTCGCGGCACTCGGGGCCGACGGTGCGCAGATCGCCGCCCAGCTGCAATCGGGAACGATCCCGCAGGTCGCGACGCTGCCGGAGAGCCTGCGGGTGATCTTCGAAGACGTGTACGCGACCTCGATCGCGCACGCGTTCCTCATCGCCGTGCCCGTCGCGGTGGTGAGCCTCATCGCGATCGCCTTCCTGCCGAACGTGCCGCTCACGCGCATGACCACGAGCGAGCGGATCGAGGCGACCGAGGCCGACCTCGCCACCGTCTCGGTGAGCGAGGGGATGGATGCGCTGGCCGCCACCGGCACGATCACCACGCCGTCCGCGCCGGCGGAGCCGCGCGACACCGACGCCGGCCGCGAGCGCCGCTAGGGTCGACAGCGATGAGCGGATCGGAACCGGGACCCGGGGCGGCGGCGCACGACGTCGCGACCAGCGACGCCCACGTCGCCGCCACGCGCGCTCTCGAGGCGGAGTTCGGGCAGCTGATCGCGCAATTCCGCGTTCTGCTCGCCGAACAGGCCGCGCGCGTGAGCCCCGGCATGCTCCCGGGCGCCTACAAGACCTTCACGACGATCACCCGCATGGCACCGGTCTCCAGCTCCGCGCTGGGCGAGGCGCTCTTAGCCGACAAGGCCCAGGTCAGCAGGACGGTGCGCGACCTCGAACGACTGGGCCTCATCCACCGCTCGCCCGATCCGGAGGACGGCAGGGTGAGCCTGCTCGCCCCGACCGAGGAGGGGTTACGCCGGCTCGAGACCGCTCGCGACCCGCAGCGCAATTCGCTCATGCGCCGCATGTCGACCTGGGACGTCGATGACATCCACACCCTCACCCGCCTCCTCCGCGCCCTGCGCGAGGACGCCGACACTCCTTAGCGGCACGGTGACCGCGTCGTAACACGGTCGAGACAAACTCGCGATTGACTGTTCCCACAGGCAACACGAGTGCCGATGTCGGCACGCAGGGAGGGGGCGACCGATGAAGTTCCGGCCGCTGCGACCGATATCCGTGGCGCGCGAGATCGCGCTGCCGGATCCGCCCGAGACGATGCGAGCCGTCGTCTTCGACGAGACGGGAGATCCGGATGTGCTCCACACCGCCACGCTCCCCGTACCGGCTCCCGTCATCAGCGAACTGCTCGTGCGGGTGGTCGCCGCCGGCGTGAACCCCATCGACGCGAAGACGCGCGCGGGACGCGGCGTATCGGGCGCGATCACCGCCCTGCCGAGCACGCTCGGGTTCGATTTCAGCGGCATCGTAATGAACGCGCCGTACGAGGCGCATCCCTTCCCGCCCGGAACCGAGGTGTACGGGATGGTGCCCTTTCCCCGATCGGGCGGCACCTACGCCGAGTACGCGGTGGTGCCGACGCTGTCGATGGCGCGCAAGCCCAGCACGCTCTCGCACGTGGAGGCGGCCGGTGTGCCGCTCGCGGCCCTCACCGCGTGGGGCCTGGTCGTCGAGACCGCACACGCCCACGAGGGTCAGCGGGTGCTGATTCACGCCGGCAGCGGCGGGGTGGGTCACTTCGCGGTGCAGTTCGCGACGTACTTCGGCGCGCACGTGACCGCCACCGCCTCGGGCCCGAACGCCACGTGGCTGCGCGAGCTCGGCGCCTCGGTGGTGATCGACTACTCCTCCACCCGCTTCGACGAGGTCGTCGGCGACATGGATGTCGTCATCGACCTCGTGGGCAACGCCGATGGCAGCACCGGCACCCGATCGCTGTCGGTGCTGCGGCCCGGCGGCCTGTACATCATGGTGCCCACCGGCTCCTGGCCCGGCTACGCGGAGGCCGCCGCCGAGGCGGGCGTCCGCGCGACCTCGTACAAGGTGCTGCCCGACGGCAACGCCCTGGCGACGATCGCACGCCTCCTCGAGTCGGGTGCGATCCAGGTGTACATCGACCGCGTCTACAGCCTCGACGAGGCCGCCACCGCCCATCGCGAACTGGAGCGCGGCCACACCCGCGGAAAGAGCGTGCTGCGCATCGGCGACGACTGACGCTGCTCATTCACGACGCAGCGCGCGCGTCGCCTCCGCCGAGACCTCGTCGGCGATCCGGTCGAGCACGTGCGAGCGCAGGTTCCACTGCTGCCAGTGCAACGGCACATCCAGCGGGGGACCGTCGAGCACGAGGAGTCGGCCCGCGCGCACCATGGGAAGCGCCTGCGCCTCCGGCAGCATGCCCCAGCCGAGTCCGAGCGCGATGGCCGTGGCGAAGTCGGCCGAGGCGGGCACGAGGTGGGTGGGCACGGCCGCCGGGTCGACCCCGGCCGCGCGCAGCCATCGGTTCTGCAATTCGTCCCGTCGGTCGTAGTTCACCACGGGCGCGGCCGTGAAGCCGGCCTTCCCCTCCCCCAACCAGGCGTCGGCGAACCCCGGCGCGGCGACGGGAAGATACCGCAGCGCGCCGAGCGGATGCGCACGGCACCCGGCCACCGCGACGGCAGACGAGGTGACGGCCGCCATGACGCTGCCGCGCGCGAGGAGGGTCGCGGTGTGGTCCTGATCGTCTCGGTGCAGGTCGAACACGACGGGGAGCTGATCCGCCACGCGTGCGAGGGGCGCGAGGAACCACGTCGACAGCGAGTCCGCATTGACCGCGATCGGCACGCTCACGCGGGTATCGGCCGCCGCCACGCCGAGCTCGACGGCCGCCTCGTGCTGCACCAGGGACAGCTGCCGGGCGAGACGCACGACCACCCCGCCGGCGTCCGTTGCGCGCGGCGGCTTCGCCCGCACGAGCAGCACCCGTCCGACCAGCTCCTCGAGGGCCTTGACCCGCTGGCTCACCGCCGAGGGCGTGACGCGCAGACGCCTCGCTGCGGCATCCATGCTGCCTTCGTCGACGATCGCCGCCAGCGTCTCGGCTCCCTCGAGAGGAATCTGCACCATAAGCTCCGCTCATGTTCGATAAGAATCATTCGCTGTACTTCCTCTCACGCCGAGCATAGCGTCGAGTCGTGATCGACTCCTTCCTCGCTGGGATCGCCCTCGGGCTGTCGCTCATCATCGCCATCGGCGCGCAGAACCTGTTCGTGCTGCGCCAGGGGCTGAAGCGTCAGCACGTGCTCCTGGTCGCGACGATCTGCACGCTGTCGGATGCGGTGCTCATCGCCGTGGGGGTGTCGGGCATCGGAGCGCTCCTGAATGCTCTCCCGGGTCTCATCGGCGTGGTCCGGTGGGTGGGAGCGGCTTTTCTCGTCGGCTACGGGCTGCTCGCCCTGCGGCGGGCGTTCCGCCCCGCCTCGAACGGACTCGCGGCCGTCGGCACGGCATCCACCCCGACCCCCGGAGCGAGTACCACGGCCACCGCGACCCGCACGCGGACCATCGTCCTCACGGTGCTCGCGCTCACCTGGCTCAACCCGCACGTCTACCTCGACACCGTCTTCCTCCTCGGGTCCATCGCCACCACGCACGGCGACCAGCGCTGGGTCTTCGCCGCCGGCGCCATGCTCGGCAGCGCGATCTGGTTCTCCGCACTCGCCTTCGGAGCGAGGCTCCTCAGTCGCTGGCTGGCACGCCCGCGCGTCTGGCGCGTGCTCGACACGGCGTTCGCGGTCATCATGATCGCGCTGGGGATCAGCCTCGTGCTGCCCCACTGACTCCGCCGCATCCCGTCTCCGACCCTGGCGCGGCGCGCGTGCTCAGGGCAGGATGAGCGGATGAAGCGTGTGCACGTCATCGTCAGCGGCGACGTACAGGGGGTGGGATACCGCTACACCGCGCGCGGCGTCGCCGAGCGGATCGGCGTCGCCGGGTGGATCCGCAACCGCCCCGACGGAACGGTCGAGGCCGAGATCGAGGGCAGCGAGGAACAGGTCACCTCGATGCTGGCCTGGATGGATCAGGGGCCGCCGGGCTCCCACGTACGCGAACGGGTCGTGTCGGATGCGCCGCTCGAAGGCGCCGGGGGATTCCAGGTGCGACGGACCGGGTGAGGCCCTCTGTCGCTCCCCGTCAACGTGGCGTGACGGGCGTCTGCACGCCGCACGCCGCTTCGATGTCGCGAGCCGCCGCGAACGCGACATGGTCTGCGCCGGCATCCGAGATCGCCTGCACGCCGGTCGGCAACCCATCGGCGGCCCGTCCCGTCGGCACCGCGATCGCCGGGAGCGCGAGGTAATTGACGGCGACGCTCAAGCGGTACCGCCGCCACCAAGATCCCGCGGTCTCGGCGTCGGCGAGGTCGGCGTCCGCGAGCGGCGGCCGGGTCTCGGAGACGGCGCCGATGAGCACGGGATGCTCGCGCACGAAATCCTGCCAGGCGGCGGCGACCACCGCGCGCCGCGCCCAGACGGCGGCGTATTCCTCGACCGTGTCCAGGTGGGTCTGCGCGCCTCCCGCGAGTTCCAGGAATCGCCCCGCACCGCGCCCGAGGGGCGGATCCCACCGGCTCGGCTCATAGGCGTTCTGCATCTCGGTCGTCGAGAGCAGACGCCACCCGGTCACCGCTTCGTCGAGACGCGGCGGATGCCCCTCGACGAGTTCCCAGCCGGCTCGTCCCAGCGACTCCGCCGCCGCATCCAGGGCCGCCGCGTTCTCGTCGCTCTCGCCGTCGCCGAACGGGTCGCGGAGGATCGCCGCGCGGCGCGGTCCGTCGTATCCCCGCGGGTGCGGCCGCGTGACCGCGAACGGATCACGCCCGTCGGCGCCGTGCACGATCCCGAACACCAGGTCGGTGTCGCCGACGTGCCGCGTGAGGATCCCGGCGGTGGAGAACTGTTGGATCGACAGCGGCACCGGTTCGGTCCGGTGCGCTGTCGAGGAGGCGAGCCGACCGCCGGTCGGGCGGAAGCCCGTGACCCCGACGGCGTTCGCCGGCACGCGCAGCGAACCGCCGTAGTCGTTGCCGAGGCCCACGGCGACCATGCCCGTGGCCACCGCCACCGCGTCTCCCCCGCTCGACCCGCCGGGTGAGTGCGCGGCGGACCACGGGTTGCGGGTGCGGCCGAACAGATCGTTCTCCGTCTCCCAGCGCATGCCGAAGTCGGGCATGTTCCCGCGACCGAGCGGGATGGCGCCGGCCGCGAGCATCCGCGCGACGACGGTCGCGTCGTCCGCCGGCACGGCCGCGCGAGCCCCGCGCCATCCGTGCGTGGTCGCCGACCAGGTGAGGTCGATGTTCTCCTTCACCGAGAACGGCACACCCGCGAGCGGCCCCGGGTCCTCCCCGCGAGCGAGGCGCGCGTCGATACGACGAGCTCGATCGCGCGCGCGGTCGTCGAACACCGTGGTCAGAGCTCCGACCAGCGGGTTCACCTCGTGGATGCGCGCCAGGTGCGCCGCCACGACCTCGCTCGCGGAGACCACGCTCGCGCGCACCGCGTCCGCGATCTCGGCGGCGGATGCACGCCACAGCTCGGGGGGCGGGGTCATGTCGTCATTCTCCCAGAACGACGGAACGGGCCCCTCCGGAAGGAGGGACCCGTTGTGGTCAGCCGGTGGCTCAGATGGCGTTGACGTCCAGCGGGATGCCGGGGCCGAACGTGGTCGACACGGCGCCCTTCTGGATGTAGCGGCCCTTCGAGCTCGACGGCTTCAGGCGCACGATCTCCTCGAGGGCGACCTTGATGTTCTCGTCGAGCTGGTCGGCCGAGAACGAGGCCTTGCCGACGATGAAGTGCACGTTGGCGTGCTTGTCGACGCGGAACTCGATCTTTCCGCCCTTGATCTCCTCGACGGCCTTGGCCGGGTTCGGCGTCACCGTGCCGGTCTTGGGGTTCGGCATGAGGCCGCGGGGTCCGAGGACCTTTCCGAGACGACCGACCTGGCCCATCAGCTCCGGGGTGGCGACGGCCGCGTCGAAATCGGTCCATCCGCCGGCGACCTTCTCGATGAGCTCGGTGCTGCCGACCTCGTCGGCGCCCGCGGCGATCGCGGCCTCGGCGGCCGGACCGTTCGCGAAGACGATGACGCGCGCGGTCTTACCGGTGCCGTGGGGCAGGATGACGGTGCCGCGCACCATCTGGTCGGCCTTGCGGGGGTCGACGGCGAGCTTGAGCGCGACCTCGACGGTCGAGTCGAACTTCGCCGAGCCGGTCTCCTTCGCCAGGGCGACGGCCTCGGCAGGCGTGTAGAACTTGCCGTCCTCGATCTTCGAGGCTGCGGCTGCGTAGGACTTGGACTTGGTAGCCATTCTCGTTACTCCCCTCAGTCCTCAACCGTGATGCCCATGGAACGGGCGGTGCCGGCGATGATCTTCGAGGCGGCCTCGATGTCGTTCGCGTTGAGGTCGGGCTGCTTGGCCTGGGCGATCTCGCGCACCTGGTCCTTGGTGATCTTGCCCACCTTGACGGTGTGGGGCGTGGCCGAGGCCTTCTGCACGCCGGCGGCCTTCTTGATCAGCTCGGCGGCCGGAGGGGTCTTGAGGACGAACGTGAAGCTGCGGTCCTCGTAGACGGTGATCTCCACCGGGATGACGTTGCCGCGCTGCGACTCGGTCGCGGCGTTGTACGCCTTGCAGAACTCCATGATGTTGACGCCATGCTGACCGAGCGCGGGGCCGATCGGCGGCGCCGGGTTGGCGGCACCGGCGTTGATCTGGAGCTTGATCAGGCCGGTCACCTTCTTCTTCGGTGCCATTTCCTTTTCCTTTCATCGAACCGGATGCGGCTTGCGCATCCTGCTCTCCCGCAGACCCGGCGGTTCCGGGCAGCGGTATCCCGCGGACGGGAAGTCTTGTGGGTGTCAGACCATCTTCGTGACCTGGTCGAACGACAGCTCGACCGGGGTCTCGCGCTCGAAGAGCGAGACGAGCACGGTGAGCTTGCCGCTCTCGGGCTTGATCTCGCTGATCGAACCGGGAAGACCCGCGAACGAGCCCTCCTTGATCGTGATGGTCTCGCCGACCTCGAAGTCGACCTCGGCCTGAACGGTGCGCGCCTGCGTCGGCGACCCCTTCGCGGCGGAGCCCTTCGCGGGCGTGGTCTCCTTGACCTCGACGAGCGACTTCAGCATGTTGAAGGCCTCTTCGAAGCGCAGCGGCGTCGGGTTGTGGGCGTTGCCGACGAAGCCGGTGACGCCCGGCGTGTGGCGCACGACCGACCAGGTGTCCTCGTTGAGCTCCATGCGCACGAGCACGTAGCCGGGGATCCGGACGCGCGTGACCATCTTGCGCTGCCCGTTCTTGATCTCGACGACGTCCTCCATGGGGACCTCGATCTGGTAGATGTCCTCTTCGACCTCGAGCGTCGACTTGCGCTGCTCGATGTTGGCCTTCACCTTGCGCTCGAAGCCGGCGTAGGAGTGGATGACGTACCACTTGCCCTCGAGCGAGCGGAGCTCGGCGCGGAAGGCCTCGTAGGGGTCCTCCTCGACCTCGTCGACGATCGCCTCGGCGGCGGCGACATCGGCCACCAGCTCGGGGTCGACGGCGGGCTCGTCCTCGTCGCCGTTCACGTCGGGACCGTCGTAGGGGGCGACCTCGTCGGCGGCCTCGGCCTCGCGCTCGGTCTCCTCCTCGGCGAGCGAGTCGGTGAGCACCTCGGCGGCGGCCTCGGCCTCGTCGGTGCGGTCGATGTTCAGAGCGTCGTTCACGATGGCGTCTGCTTCCGGGTCGGTGGTGTCCACATCGTCCAGCGAGGTGTCGGTGTCGTCGTCGGCTGACTCGTCGACGACGTGGATGGCGACGTGCTCCGCCGACGTGCTGGCCTGCTCCTCGCGCGCGAGCTCGTTGCCCTCCTGGGCCTCGTCGTCCTCGGAGGACTGCTCCGCGGCGGTCGCCCAGTCGGCGTCGTCGACATATCTTTCAGACAATTGCTTCTCTTCCGTGTCGGTGGGCGCACCAGGCGCACACCACCCGCTGTTCGACCGGTGGGATCAGGCGCCGTCGGGAACGCCGAAGACGACCTGCGTCGTCCAGGCGAAGAGCACGTCGAGACCGTAGACGATCGCCATCATGACGACGACGAAGCCCAGCACGACCGCCGTGTACTTCACCAGCTCCTTGCGCGTCGGCGTGACGACCTTGCGCAGTTCGGCGAAGACCTGACGGATGAACAGGGCGATGCGCGCGAAGACGTTCGGCTTCTTCTCGCGCGGCCCGTCGCTCGACGCGACGATCTCGCCCTTCGGTTCGTCCTGGACCATCAACCCACCTGTTGTATCTTCCGTGTGTCAGCTTGCGCTGACGCGCAGGGCGGACAGGAATCGAACCTGCAACCTGCGGTTTTGGAGACCGCTGCTCTGCCAATTGAGCTACCGCCCTAGAGACTCTCGCGAGCCCCGAGGTTCCACACTCCTCGCCCGCTTCCGATCGAGAGGATGCGACCCGCACGGCGGGCACGGCGAAAGAATGCAGAAAAGTCCTGCTCTCCCCAGTGTACGGCATGCCCACACGACCGGCGAACCCGGCCTCACCCGCGCGGATGGCGCCGCACCCGCCTCAGCCCGGCTGCACGGCGTCGCGATCGGGCTCTTCCCCGCGCGCGAACGCGCGGCCGGTGAGCTCCGCGGGAACGACGCGCACGTAGTTGTACTTCACCGTCGGTATCCACGGCTTGAGCGGGAGCCGATCCGCCGCCTCGACCTCGTCGAGCGCATCCAGCCGACGGGCGTGACCGCGCACGACCACGCTCCACGCACGGTCGTCGGTCCAGTGGTCGACTTCGAAGAGCACGTGGTCGTTGACCGTGAGCTCCAGCAGCTTGCTGCCCTCAGCGGTGCGGAACACCAGCGAGCGTCCGTCCAGGACGTAGTTGACGGGGAAGATGTCGAGGACGTCGCCGACATGGGTGACCAGACGACCCAGCTGGTGGGATGTCAGATGCTCCCAGCACTCGTGCTCGTCGAGGATCGTGACCGCGTCGCCGAACTCGTTCATGACCCCATCCTGCCCCCGGCGCACGGCGCGCGCCAGGGGGCCAGCGCGTCAGGCGATGCGGATGAGCTTCTTGTTCACGAACTCGTCTGCCGCCAGCAGACCGAGCTCGCGCGACGTGCCCGAACGCTTGATGCCGCCGAACGGGAGCTCCGGCGAATCGGCGAGCACCAGGTTGACGTAGACCATGCCGGCGTCGATGCGATCGGCCACCCGTTCGGCCTGCTCCGCGTCGGTGGTGAACACGTACGAGCCCAGACCGAAAGCCGTGTCGTTGGCGATCCGCACGGCGTCGTCCTCATCGGCCGCACGATAGACGACACCCGCTGGGCCGAACAGCTCCTCGCCATAGACGTCCATGTCGCTGGTCACGTCGGTGAGCACCGTGGGCGCGATGTAGGCGCCCTCCCGCGTGCCGCCCGTCGTGAGCGTCGCGCCCTGCGCCACGGCGCGGTCGATCTGCTCCTGCAGACGATCCGCCGCCGCCGACGACGACAGTGGGCCGAGCACCGTGTCCGCCGCGAACGGGTCTCCCATCACGGTCGCCGCCATCGCCGCGGTGAACTTCGCCACGAACGCGTCGTAGAGCTCGTCCACAACGATGAACCGCTTCGCCCCGTTGCACGCCTGACCGTTGTTGTCGATGCGCGCGTCGACGGCTGCATTGACCGTCGCATCCAGGTCGTCGGTGGAGAGCAGGATGAAGGGGTCGGATCCGCCGAGCTCGAGAGCGACCTTCTTGAGGTGACGGCCCGCGAGTTCGGCGACGGCCGACCCGGCCCGCTCGGAACCCGTCACCGACACCCCCTGCACGCGGGGGTCGGCGATGACCACCGCTGCCTGCTCGTTCGTGGCGTAGAGGTTCACATATGCGCCGTCCGGAAGTCCGGCGTCGGTGTAGATGGCCTCGAGCGCTGCCGACGATTCCGGGCACTGCGGCGCGTGCTTGAGAAGGATGGTGTTGCCCACCGCGAGGTTGGGGGCGGCGAACCTCGCCACCTGGTATGCCGGGAAATTCCACGGCATGATGCCCAGCAGAACACCGATCGGCGCCCGGCGGATCACCGCCGTCCCCTCACCGAGGATGTCGATGGGGGTGTCGCCGGTGATCTGGTCGATGTGGTCGGCGTAGTACTCGACGATGTCGGCGGCGAAGTCCACCTCCCCCTCGGCTGCAGCCAGCGGCTTGCCCATCTCGCGCACGATGATCGCGGCGAGCTCGTCGCGGCGTTCCCGGTGGAGCTCCGCGATGCGCCGGATCACCGCGGCACGCTCCGAGGGCGGAGTGACGCGCCACGACCGGGCAGCCGCGTGGGCACGGCCCACCGCTGCGTCGAGGTCGGCGTCGCCGATGGTCGGATACGTGGCGAGGGTCTCCCCGGTGGCGGGGTTGACCACGGCGTAGTCGCTCATGTGATTCCTTTCGTTCGGCCGGTCAGCGCCGGCGGCGCCGGAGGCTCTCAGGGGCCGCCATCGAGAGGGTGCGACCGCGGAAGAAGTCGGGGCGTTTGACGGCCTGCCACACCATGATCACCACACCGACGACGATGATCACCATCCCCAGCACGAAGACGAGGCCCAGTCCGCCGACCGACGAGCCGCTGCCGTAGTCGGGATCCATCGAGTCCACCAGGGTGGTGACGAACAGCACGGCGAGGATGATGCCGCCCACGAGCGGGAAGATCAGGGTGAAGACGGCGCTGCGCACCGAGTCGAACCACTGGTGTCGGAAGTACCACACGCACGCGAAGGCCGTGATGCCGTAGTAGAAGCAGATCATCATGCCGAGCGTCGTGATCGTGTCCCACAGCACGTTCTCGCTCACGAACCTCATCACCGCGTAGAACGCCGACGCGACGAACGCCGAGACGAGGGTCGCGAATCCGGGCGTGAAGAACCGCGGGCTGACCTGCGCGAAGCGGCGCGGGAGGGCGCCGTAGTGCCCCATCGCGAGCAGGGTGCGCGCCGGACCCACGAACGTCGACTGCAGCGAGGATGCCGAGCTGGTGAGCACCGCGAGCGAGACGAGGAACGCGAGGGGGCCGAGGATCGGCCCGGCGAGCGCGAAGAAGACGTTGTCCTGGATGTCGGGGTTGCCGAGGCCGAACTCGCCCTCTCCCGTGCCCGCGTACATCAGCAGAGCCACGGAGATGAGCAGGTAGAGGATGACGATCGTCACCACCGTGAGGGTCGCCGCGCGCCCGGGCGTCTTGTCGGGGTCCTTCGTCTCCTCGTTCATGGTGAGGGTCACATCCCATCCCCAGAAGATGAAGATCGACAGGGACAGCCCCGCGGCGAAGGCGCTGAACGACGACACCGCGAACGGGTTGAACCACGACAGGTCGAACGGGGTCGCCTCGAACGCCGAGCCGTTGGAGAACTCCACCAGCGCGGCACCGGCGAACAGCACCAGCACGAGCACCTGGAAGCCCACCAGCACGTACTGCAGCTTCTGCGTCGTCTGCATGTCGCGATAGGACACGAAGGTCGCCCCCGCCATGAACAGCAGGCAGACGATCACGTTGATGACGGGGTTCGCGGCGAGGTCGGCGATCTCGGGCGCCCCGCTCAGCTGCGCGATGAGCAGGAACAGGAAGTCCACGGCGATGCCGGCGAGATTGGACAGCACGAGGATCGTCGCGGCCACCAATCCCCAGCCAGCCATCCAGCCCACCCACGGACCGAAGGCGCGCGCCGCCCAGGTGAAGGAGGTTCCCGAGTCGGGCATCTCCCGGTTCAGCTCCCGGTACCCGAAAGCGACCAGGAGCATCGGGATGAACCCGACGAGGATGATCGCCGGCACCTGCACGCCCACCTCCGACACGGTCGGCCCGAGGGCGGCGGTGAGGGTGTAGGCGGGAGCGATGCAGGAGATGCCGATGACGACGGCACCGATGAGGCCGACGGTGCCGGCGGAGAGTCCCTTGCGGGAGATGCCGCCGGCGTCGTCGCCGGCGGCGGGAGCGAGGGGCGCGGCGCCACCGGGAACGCTCATCGCCGCCCTCCTTCCTGGGTCGGGGCGGTGCGCGTGCGCGGCACCACGATCATGGGGACGGGCAGTTCGTGCAGCATCTTCGCCGCGGTCGAACCGAGGAACAGCCGGCGGGGCTGGGCGAGGCGGCTGGAACCGACGAAGGCGACTTCACCCGGGGTCCACTCCAGCGCGGCCACGGCGTCTTCGATGGACTCGCCCTGCCCGACCACGACATCGGCCCGCACATCCGCGGGCAGGTCCGCCCGCGCGGCGACGAGTACTTCGTCGGCGTGCGCGGCTCCCGCGATCCGGATGACACCGGTGTCGACGGTGGGCGGCAGGTCGACCGTGACCAGCGAGAGCAGGCGCAGCGGAGCGCCGCTCGCCCGCGCCAGGTCGACGGCTGCCCCCATGAGCACGTCGGCGCCGGGGCGCATGCCGATCGCGGCGGTGACCCGGTCGAGGGGACGTGTCGCGTCGAGGTCGCGGATGCCTCGGGGCGCCAGCGCGACCGGAACGTCCGACGAGTGCAGCAGCTCGGTGGCCACCGACCCGAGCCGGTGACGCCCGCGCAACCCGCCGCGACCCGCGCCGATGACGATGTGCGATGCGCCCAGGTCGTGGGCGGCGGCGATGAGGCCCGACGCGAACGACTCGTCGTCGCGCACGTGCGTGCGCACCTGGACACCGTCGGGTGCACGGTCGGCCGCCTCTCGCAGCCACGCCTGCGCCTGCTCGTGCAGGTACCGCTCGTATCCGGGATTGGTCGGGGTGATGACGCTGCGTCCCTCGGCCGGGAGCACGACGACGATCTCGAGCACGGCGCCGGTGGCGAGGGCCAGGCGCGCGCCGAGCGCGACGGCGTCGGCCCCGGTGTCGGTCGCGGTGTACCCGACGACGACGTGCGCGGTCATGACCGGTCCTCGGCGACGATGTCGGCGGCGACGAGGCGGCCCATTCGGATGGCACCGTCGACGTGCTGGAAGCCCGCACCGGCGATGTCGCTGCAGGCGAATCGGATCGGCCCGACCGGGGTGCGAAGGTCCGCGCCGTAGCGCTCGAGCCCGCCGAGGTCGAAGCTGGCGGCGTAGGCGCCGCGCGTCCACTCCTCGCTGCCCCAGTCGCTCTCGTAGTACACGACCGGATCCTTCGCCTCGGGCCCGTAGTAGTGCGACAGAGACTCCAGGATGCGCTCCTTGCGCTCCGCATCCGACAGCCGGAAGAGGTCGTCGGCAGTGCGGTCGGAGACGAATCCGACGAGCGTGCCGCGCGGATCGCCGTGGTTGGTGTTGTCGTAGGCCTCGTGGGCGAGCTCGTACGGACTGAACGCGGTGCCGGACAGGCCCTGGTCACGCCAGAACGGCCGGTCGTACACGGCGTGCACCTTGATGACGAACCCCATCGACAGGTGCTGGTGCATCTGGTGCTGCAGACGCGGCAGCGGCGGGACGAACGTGATCCGGTCGTACAGCACGGGCGCGAGCGCGAGCACCGCGTGCCTCGCCTTCACCGTCACGCCCTCGGCACTCGCCGTCACGGTGTCGCCGGCCCATTCGAGCGCGCGCACCGGCGCGCCCAGGATGACGTCGGACCCCAGCCGCTCGGCAAGCAGCAGCGGAACCTGCTGCAGTCCGCCGACGACGCGCTTGTCGAGGATGAAGTCCGCGTCGACGAGATTCGAGTACGACCCGGCCGACGCGGCCATGAGCAGCGACTGCAGCAGCGAGAAGGTGTGGGTGGGCTTGGTCAGCATCGCCGAGCCCGTCGCGAAGGCGAGGTTGCGCACCGCCTCGTCGTCGTCGGTCTGCTCGCGCAGCCACGCGTCCCAGGAGATGCGGTCCCATTCCGCCGCCTTCTCGTGCGCCCAGGGCCGATCGGGATCGATCTCGGCGACCATCGCATCCAGGCGCTCGGTGAGCTCGGCGATGACGCGCTCGGTCTCCGCCGACACCGGGAACATCTCTCCGGTGAAGCGCCGGGCGACCCCGTCCGGGCCGACGTAGACGCTGTCACCCTCGCGATACCGGGAGAACGTCGACAGCCCCAGCTCGGCGATGGTCTCGATGAGCGCATCCTGATCGGGCGAGACCCACTGGCCGCCGATCTCGAGCATCGCGCCGTCGATCTCGTCCGTCCACAGCCGTCCGCCGACGCGATCGCGGGCCTCGAAGACGGCCACCGAGAGACCGGCCTTCTTCAGTTCATGCGCAGCCGTCAGACCCGCCGCACCGGCGCCGACGACCACCACATCACGGGTGAGTTCGCGCATCGTGCTCCTTCGCATGGGGATGTCGTGATCGCCGGCCCCGCGTCCCCTTCCGCGGGCCGGCGGGAGTCGTCAGTCGGCGTCGGGCCTCGGTGCGTCGTCGTCGCTCAGTCGCGGCGCCGTGCCCGACTCGGCGGCGTCGATCTCGCGTGCGAGCACGTCCATCGCCTCGTGCAGCAGGTCGTCGCCGATCGACAGCGGCGGCAGGAACCGCAGCACGTTGCCGTACGTGCCGCACGTCAGGACGATGACGCCCTCGGCGATGCAGGCCTTCGCGACCGAGGTCGTCAGGGCCGCGTCGGGCGCGCCGGTCGCCGGGTCGACGAACTCCGCCGCGACCATCGCGCCACGTCCGCGGACCTCGCCCAGGCGCGCATCGCCCGCCTGGATCGCGGCGAGGCGATCGCGCAGGATCCCGCCGATCTCGTCGGCACGATGCGCGAGGTCGTCGTGCTCGAAGCTCTCGATCGCGGCGAGGGCCGCCGCGCAGGCGATCGGGTTGCCGCCGTAGGTTCCCCCGAGGCCGCCGAGGTGCGAGGCGTCCATGATCTCGGCGCGGCCGGTGACCGCCGCCAGCGGCAGTCCGCCGGCGATTCCCTTGGCGGTCGTGATGAGGTCGGGGACGATCCCGAACAGGTCGCTCGCGAACATCGCACCGGTGCGGGCGAAGCCGGTCTGCACCTCGTCGGCGATGAAGACGACGCCGTTCGCGCGGCACCAGTCGACGAGGGCGGGCAGGAAGCCGTCGGCGGGAACGATGAATCCGCCCTCGCCCTGGATGGGCTCGATGACCACCGCCGCGAGGTTCTCCGCGCCGACCTGCTTCTCGATCTGCGAGATGGCGCGGGCGGCGGCTTCCGGTCCCGACAGTCCGTCGCGATACGGATACGACACCGGCGCGCGGTAGACCTCGCCGGCGAACGGACCGAAGCCGCTCTTGTAGGGCATCGCCTTCGCCGTGAGGGCCATGGTGAGGTTCGTACGGCCGTGGTAGGCGTGATCGAACGCGACCACGGCGGGGCGGCCGGTGTGCTTGCGCGCGATCTTCACCGCGTTCTCGACGGCCTCCGCGCCCGAGTTGAACAGGGCGCTCTTCTTCTCGTGATCACCGGGTGTGAGCCGGTTGAGGGCCTCGGCCACCGCGACGTAGGACTCGTAGGGCGAGATCATGAAGCACGTGTGCGTGAACTGCGCCACCTGCTGCTGAACCGCGGCGACGACGGCGGGGTGGGCGTTGCCGACGGTGGTCACGGCGATGCCGGATCCGAGGTCGATGAGCGAGTTGCCGTCGGCGTCGACGACGACGCCCCCGCCGGCGGCGACCGCTTCGACGGGCACCGTGTGACCGACACCGGCACTCACGGCGGCCGCCTTGCGGGCGAGCAGCGCCCGTGACGCCGGGCCGGGGATCGCGGTCACGAGACGGCGCTCTTGAGGGAGAGTGGGTCCGCCGACGGGCACGGTCTCGAGGGCAGTGGTGCTCATGGGGGCGAGCGTAGGAGCGCGGCACCGTTGTTCGCACCGGCCGGCATGTACATTCTTGATGCGAACCTATACGAGCCGTACAGCATCCGAGGAGGCCGCATGCCCACCGCCCCGACGCACCCCACCGTCGCGTCGCTGCTGCGTCGCGGCGATCTGTCTCTGCGCTTCCTGGACACCGTCGACGAGGAGCAGCTGGCGCGCGAGGTGCGCTGGGTGCACTCCAGCGACCTGGCCGATCCCACGCCGTTCCTCTCGGAGGGACTCGTGCTCCTGACGACCGGACGCCAGTTCGACGGCGTCACCGACGACGCCTATGCGCCGTACGTCGCGCGACTGGCCGACCGGGGCGTGGCCGGCGTGGGATTCGGCACCGAAGTCGTGCGCGACGGCGTTCCCACTCCGCTGATCGACGCCTGCCGAGCCGCGGGCATGCCGCTGTTCGAGGTGCCCTACCGCACGCCGTTCATCGCCGTCGCGCGAGCGAACGCCGAAGATGTCGCAGCCACCTCCTACGCCCGCCGCACGTGGGCGCTGTCGGCGCAGCGGGCGATCGCGCTCGCTGCGCTCCGGCCCGATGGGCTCGGGGCGACCGTCGCCGAGCTCGCGCGTCAGCTCGGCGCGTGGGTCGGGCTGTTCGATGCCGCCGGCGAGCTCTCCCGGCAGCATCCCGCCAACGGCCTCGAGCCCGCGACGGCGACCACGTTGCGGGAGGAGATCGGCGCGGTGCTGCGGCGCGGGGCACGCGCCGGGTCGTCCCTGCGAATCGGCGCGACCCCGTTCACCCTGCAGACGCTCGGACGCGGCGGGCACCTGCGCGGGGTCATCGCGATCGCAGCCGGCGACCTCGATCGCGAGGGGCGCGGGGTCGTCACGGCCGTGATCGCCATGGCGGGGCTCGCGCTCGAACAGCACGGCGACCTCGCCCGCGCTCGCGGCGCGCTGCGGGCCGGGGTGGTGCAGTCGCTGCGCGGCGAGGACTCCGCCGCCGCACGACGCATCGCCCGAGACGTGTGGGGGCCGCTGCCCGAACCGCCCCTCGCGGTGGCCGTGACCGACGCGAGCGCCGCCTGGTCCGACGCGCTCGCCGAATACCTCGAAGTGCGGGCGGACGAGCGCCGCGGCACGCTCTTCTTCGGGCGGAGCGACGACGGCCTCGTGATCGTCGCACCGGCATCACGCATCGACGTGCTCGACGATGTCGTGGAGCGGTTCGGATGCCGCATCGGCGTCGCCTCCCCCGCGACCTACGACACCTTCACGCGAACGATGGAGCAGGCCCGCGTCGCCCGGGACCGCGGCGACCGCGGCGTGATCCGCTTCGCCGACGTCGCCCGCGCCGGCATCCTCACCGCTCTCGACACGGCGGATGCCCGCGCCCTGGCCTCCGCAGCCCTGCACCCGCTCGTGGTGTACGACGCCGCCCACGGCGCGGAGCTGCGTGAGACGCTGCGCGCGTGGCTCGGTGCGGACTGCTCGCACGAAGCGACCGCCCGTGCCCTCGGCGTGCACCGCCACACCGTGCGCGCCCGCCTCTCATCGGCCGAGAAGGTGCTCGCGCGCGACCTCGCCTCCTTCGCCGTGCGCGCCGAGCTGTGGGCTGCGTTCCAGGCCCTCGAACCCACCCCCTGACACCGCCCGCGCCGCGCGCCTTCCCCGTCCGCGCCACACCTCGGACGCGAACGTGCTCCGCAGTCACTTGATGCGGGTGTCGCCTCAGCAGACCCGCACGACGTGACTGCGGAAGATGTGTCGGCGTCAGCGGGGGGCGTGGGCCTCGAGGAACTCGTACACGTCGGTCGTGTCGACGCCGGGGAAAGAGCCGGTGGGGAGGGTCGCCAGAAGGGTCCGGGGCGTGCGCACGTTCGGCCACGAGTATTCGCGCCACGAGGCCTCGAGGTCTTCCGGGGCCCGACGGCAGCACACCTCCACGGAGTGCTTCGACACACCTCGGTTGGTCGTGTCTCGGCCGAGGAACCATTTCGTGTCGTCGAAGCGCACGCCAACACTCACCGAATGGGCGCCCTCGCTCGAGAACTCCACGCGGGCGGTGCACCAGTATGTGCCGTTGCCGGTGTCGGTGTACTGGTGGTAGGGGTTGAAGTGGTCGTCGACGTCGAAGACGACGCGACTGGTCCACTTGCGGCAGCACATCTGCCCCTCGATCGCCCCCAGCCGGTCGGCGGGGAAGTTCACGTCGTCGTTCTCATACGCCTTCGTGATCGTGCCGGACTCGTGCACCTTGAGGAAGTGCACCGGGATATCGAGGTGGACCGTCGCGAGATTGGTGAATCGGTGCGCGGCCGTCTCGTACGAGACCGAGTAGGTGTCGCGGAGATCCTCGATCGAGATCGCCCGGTCGCGCTTGGCCGCCTGCAGGGCCGGCACCACGTGCGCCGCGGGCATGAGGAGCGCACCGGTGAGGTAGTTCGTCTCCACGCGCTGACGCAGGAACTCCGCGTAGTCGGTGGGTTCGGTATGGCCGAGGATCCGACTCGACAGCGCCTGCAGCACCGCGGTCCGCGGGTCGCCCTTCGACGCCAGCCGGCTGGACAGATACAGACGTCCGTTTCGGATGTCGGCGACGCTGCGCGTGGTCTGCGGCAGGTCGGGAACGTAGTGCAAGGTGAATCCGAGGTGCGCCGCGATGTCGGATGCGGTGCGCTGGGTGAGCGGGCCGCCGGGGTGGTCGACGGCGTCGAGGATCTCCCGCGCCCGCTCCTCGAGCTCGGGGAAATGGTTGTTCTGCGTGCGCATGAGGCGACGCAGCGACACGTTGGCGCGGCGCGCCTCCTCCGGGGTCGCGGCTCGCTCATCGCGGAGCCGCTCGATCTCGCCCTGCAGCGCGAGCATCGTCCGCAGCGCGTCGTCGGGCATCGTCTTGGCGATGCGGAAGGGCGCGATGCCGAGCGCCTGGAACGTCTGGCCGCGCATCGCACGCTCGAGCGCGATCTCCATCGAGGCGCGTTCGTCGAGGGGCTCTGTCTGCAGCAGCGCGTCCAGTGACGTGCCGAGGGCGCGCGCGATCGCCCGCAGCAGCGTGAGCTTGGGCTCCCGGCGCCCGTTCTCGATCATCGACAGCTGGCTCGGTGCGCGGTCGACCGCGGAGGCGAGCGCATCGAGCGTCATGCCCTGAGCGGTGCGCAGCTGGCGGATGCGCCGGCCGATGGTGAGAGTGTCCACCTCTTCATCGTCAGCCGGCTCGACCTCGTCCACGAGGGTCTTCGCGCTCTCCATGGGCCGATTCTGTCACGCGAGCAGAATTTTTGGGAATCTTCACTTCGATTTTGTTCGGATCAGACCGGAAACTTCACACAAGGTGGTGTCACGACCTCCCGACGACACCTCGTCGTCAGGGACAACACCAGGAGAAGAGCCGATGACGTATCTCGCCACCCCCGGACAGCCGCCCCTCCGCGCGGGCGATCAGACGCAGACCGCAGCCGAGCTCCAGCGGGTCTGGGACACCGACCCGCGATGGGACGGCGTCGAACGCACCTACACGGCCGACGACGTCATCCGCCTGCGCGGCTCGGTGCGCGAAGAGCAGACCCTCGCGCATCGGGGCGCCGAGAACCTCTGGAACCTCCTTCACACCGAGGAATACATCCGCGCCCTGGGCGCCTACACCGGCGGCCAGGCCGTGCAGCAGGTGCGCGCGGGGCTGAAGGCCATCTACCTCTCCGGCTGGCAGGTCGCCGCCGACGGAAATCTCGCCGGGCAGACCTACCCGGACCAGAGCCTGTACCCCGCCAACTCCGTGCCGGCGGTCGTGCGCCGCATCAACAACGCGCTGATGCGCCAGGACGGCGTCGAGCACGCCGAGGGAGAGATCACCCGCGACTGGATGGCGCCCATCGTCGCCGACGCCGAGGCCGGGTTCGGCGGGCCGCTGAACGCCTACGAACTGGCGCAGTCGATGATCCAGGCCGGCGCCGCCGGCATCCACTGGGAGGACCAGCTGGCCAGCGAGAAGAAGTGCGGCCACCTCGGCGGCAAGGTGCTCGTGCCGACGCAGCAGCACATCCGGACGCTGAACGCCGCGCGTCTCGCGGCTGACGTCGCCGGTGTGCCGACGGTCATCATCGCGCGCACCGACGCCCTCGCGGCCGACCTGCTCACCAGCGACGTCGACCCGCGCGACCAGGAGTTCACGACCGGCGAGCGCACGAGTGAAGGCTTCTACCGCGTGCGCCCGGGTCTGGATGCGGTCATCAGCCGCGGCCTCGCCTTCGCCCCTTACGCCGATCTGCTGTGGGTCGAGACGGGCGAGCCGGACATCGAGCTGGCGCGCGCGTTCGCCGAAGCCATCCATGAGAAGTTCCCCGGAAAGCTCCTCGCCTACAACTGCTCACCGAGCTTCAACTGGAAGCGGCACCTGGACGACGAGCAGATCGCCAGGTTCCAGGCGGAGCTCGCGGCGCTGGGCTACAAGTTCCAGTTCATCACGCTGGCCGGCTTCCACGCCCTGAACCACTCCATGTTCGACCTCGCCCGCGGCTACGCCGAGCGCGCCATGAGCGCCTACGTCGAGCTTCAGGAGGCCGAGTTCGCTGCAGAGGCGCAGGGCTACACCGCCACCAAGCACCAGCGCGAGGCCGGAACCGGCTACTTCGACCACCTCTCGACGGCGCTCAACCCCGACAGCGCCACCCTCGCCCTGGTGGGATCCACCGAGGCGCAGCAATTCCACTGACCCAACCCCCTACCCCTCATCCCCCTCACCCCCATAGCCCTCACCCCCATAGCCCTCAGCCCCTCACCCCATAGCCCCTCACCCCTTTGCATGTCCCACTTTCTGCTGCTCTGGCGCCGCAGAAGAGCAGAAAGTGGGACACCAACCCCGGGAGGCGGGGATGCGGGACCGGGGACAGCGGGGATGCGGGACCGGGGACGACCGGGACGACCGGGAACGACGACTGGAGACATCATGACCATCACCGACACGGGCATGCCGCCCACGACCGACCAGAACCGCCCCACGACGGGACCGATCCCGACGGGCGCCGGCACGGCATCCATCGAGATCGTCGGCGAGAGCCGGGACCGCTACGACGAGATCCTCACCCCCGACGCCATCACCTTCCTCGCGGCACTGCACCACCGCTTCGCCGGTCGGCGCCACGACCGCCTCGCCGACCGCATGCGTCGACGCTTCGAGATCGGCAACGGGCACGATCCGCACTTCCGTCACGACACCGCGCACATCCGGGAGGACCCCGACTGGCGCGTGGCGGGCGCGGGACCAGGGCTCGAGGACCGTCGCGTCGAGATCACCGGCCCCACCGACCCCAAGATGACGATCAACGCCCTGAACTCGGGCGCAAAGGTGTGGCTGGCCGACCAGGAGGATGCCACCAGTCCGACCTGGCGGAACGTCATCGAAGGGCAGCTGTCGCTCTACGACGCGATCCGCGACCGGCTGACGTTCACGAGCGACGCGGGCAAGGAATACCGGGTCACCGCCGAGCGAACGCCCACGATCGTGATGCGGCCGCGCGGCTGGCATCTGGTCGAGGAGCACATCCGGTTCTCCGATCGGCTCGGCCGGTCGATGGCGGCCTCCGGGTCGCTCGTGGATTTCGGGCTGTACGTCTTCCACAACGCCGCCGAGCTGATCGACCGCGGGCGTGGACCCTACTTCTACATCGCGAAGCTGGAGTCGGCTGAGGAGGCCAAGCTCTGGGATGACGTGTTCACGTTCACCGAGGAGTACCTGGGCATCTCCCACGGCACGATCCGTGCCACGGTGCTCATCGAGACACTGCCGGCGGCATTCGAGATGGAGGAGATCCTCTTCGAGCTGCGCGACCACTGCGCCGGCTTGAACGCCGGCCGCTGGGACTACATCTTCTCCATCATCAAGAACTACCGAGGCCGCGGGGCGCGCTTCGTTCTCCCCGACCGCAGCGAGGTGACCATGACGGTGCCGTTCATGCGCGCCTACACCGAGCTGCTCGTGAAGACGTGCCACAAGCGGGGCGCCTTCGCGATCGGCGGCATGAGCGCCTTCATCCCGAACCGCCGCGACCCCGAGATGACCGCGATGGCGATCGAGAAGGTGGCCGCCGACAAGAAGCGCGAGGCCGGCGACGGCTTCGACGGCACGTGGGTGGCGCATCCCGATCTCATCCCGACCGCCCGGGCGGAGTTCGACGCGGTCCTCGGCGAGCGCCCGAACCAGGTCGATCGACAGCGCGACGACGTGCAGGTGACCTCCGCCGACCTGCTGAACCTGCAGATCGGCCGCCCGATCACCGCGAAGGGCGTGCACGACAACGTGTCGGTGGGCATCCGCTACATCGAGGCGTGGCTGCGCGGTCTCGGCGCGGTGGCGATCGACGGGCTCATGGAGGATGCCGCGACCGCGGAGATCTCACGCAGTCAGATCTGGCAGTGGATCCACCAGGACCGCAGCACGGAGGAGGGCGACGCCATCACCCGCGAGTACGTCGAGGGGCTGATCACGGGGGTGCTGGGTGAGGTGGAGCGCTTCGACGGCGACCGCTTCGACGAGGCCGCGGAGATCTTCCGCGACGTCGCGACCGGCGAGGAGTTCCCCGCGTTCCTGACCCTCGGCGCGTACGCCCGCTACCTGGCCGCCTGACCCGCCCGTCGAGTGCTCGCACCCCGCGATCCACCAGCGGGTGCGGGCGCTCGACGGCGGCGTCAGGGAAGCAGACCACGCTCCATCGCGAGGGTCACCGCGCGGGTGCGGTCGGTGACGCCGAGCTTGTCGAACACGCGCAGCAGGTGCGTCTTGACGGTCGACTCGCCGATGCCGAGATCGACGGCGATCTGCTTGTTGCTGCGTCCGGCCGCGACCAGACGCAGCACCTCGGTCTCCCGGGTGGTGAGGGATGCCGCCGCTTCCGTCGACGGCTCTCGCATGCGCTGCACGAGCCGCACCGCCACCTGCGGACTCAGCGCGGTCTGCCCGGCGGCGACCGAGTGGATGCCCGCGACGATCTCGTCCCGCGGGGCGGCCTTCAGCAGATATCCGCTCGCGCCGGCTTCGATGGCGGCGAGGATCTGGTCGTCGGATTCGTAGGTGGTGAGGATGAGCACGCGAGCCGCGTGCTCGGACACCAGGCGCGCGGTGGCCTCGACGCCGTCGACACCGGGCATGCGCAGATCCATGAGGACGACGTCGGGTGCGGTGGCCGCGACGATCCGCACCGCCGCCGCTCCGTCGGCGGCTTCCCCGACGACCTCCAGCCCCGGCTCGTCGGAGAGCAGGCCCACGAGACCGGCACGCACGACGGGGTGGTCGTCGACGATGACCAGGCGGATCATGCGTTCTGCTCCTCTGGGAGGCCCGCAAGCGGAGGGGTGGCGATCGGCAGGGCGACCGTGAGCACGGTGCCCCGGTCGGGTGTCGTGTCGATCGTCAGGGTGCCGCCGGCGAGCGCGACGCGGTCGGCCATGCCGTCCAGGCCGTAGCCTGTGCGCCGGCGGTCGGGATCGAAGCCGCGGCCGTCGTCGACGACGGCGAGCCGGATGCCGGAGGCATCGGCCTCGACGATGACCCGGACGGATGCGGCACCGGCGTGCTTGCGCACGTTCGACAGCGCCTCCTGCAGGCAGCGCAGCACCACCAGCTGCGCGTCGCGCGTCATCCCGTCGTCGCCCTCGAGCGCCACCTCGACCTGCACGACGAGCCCGGCCTCAGCACGGAATCGCTCGGCAAGTCGCTCCACCGCCGCCTCCAGGACCGCGTCGCCCGGGACCGCGGCCGTGCGGGCGACGAGACCCCGGGCCTCGGCGAGCGCATCCCGTGAGAGCTGTTCGACGGTCGCGATCGTCTGCGCGGCCGCATCGGTCTCGCCGCGCCCCAGCTGCCTTCCGGCTCGCTCGCTGAGCAGTGTCAGCCCGGCGAGCGTCTGAGCGAGGGTGTCATGGATGTCGCGGCCGAGACGTTCCCGCTCGTCGGCGGCGCCGCGCTCACGGCTGAGCCTCTCGACCTGCTCCTGCGCATCGGTGAGCTCGGCGACCAGCCGGGCACGGTCTTCGCCGTACTCGGCGATCGCGCTGATCCACAGCCCCAGCGAGACGGCGAAGACGAGCGAGACGCCCGCGGTGAGCAGACCGGACCACATCGCCTCCGACGAGAAGGCCCCGTTGAGCAGGAATCCCACGAAGGTGGCTGCCGCGACGCCCGCGCTGCCCACGATCGCTTCCCGGCGCGCGGGGGTGGTCACCCAGACGAGCGGGTAGGCGAGGGTCTGCAGCATCGCCAGGAACGGCGCCGCGGCGATGCCGATGACGATGGCCAGCACGACGAGCGGGATGCCCACCGCGAGGCGCCAGGTCGGTGCGGCTCCCGACACGATCCCCGGACGCAGGAACGCGTAGCCCGCGACGAACACGAAAAGCGAGACTGCCGTCAGCCACCACCCCGACGGGCCCGCGGCACCGAGGCCCGCCAGCGAGAGCGCCGCGATGGCGGCGAGCCCGGCCGCGACGGCGATGTCCCACCAACGTGTGTTGTACATGTGCTCTCCCAGAGGCTGTGGGATCGAGGCTACGCGTCGCGACGGTTCCAGCGGAACGTCAGCCGCGCCAGCACCAGACCCACGATCAGCCAGACGCCCAGCGCCACGGCCACACCCCCGAGGTTCCATTCACCGCCCTGCTCGAGCACGGCGTACTCGGCCGGCAGGAAGACCTCCCGCATGCCCTGCGCCATCCACTTCACCGGCAGCACGCTCGCCGCCGTCTGCAGCCAGTCGGGCAGCAGGAAGAAGAAGAGGTAGACGCCGGAGATGAACTGCACGACCAGCACGATCGGGATGATGACGGCGCTCGCGCTTCGTCCCGACCGGGGGACCGCCGACAGCGCTACTCCCAGCAGCGCGGAGGTGACGACCCCGAGCACGAACACCCACGTGAAGGTGAGCCACTTCTCGGGCTCGGTCGGCAGGGGCACCTGGAAGACCACCACGGCGAACAGGATGATCAGCCCGGCCTGAACGACCGCCGTCACCCCGACCTGACCGATCTTGCCGAGGAAGTACGAGACCGGTGACAGGGGCGTCGCTCCCAAGCGCTTGAGCGTCCCGTTGGTGCGCTCGGTCGCGATGTCCATCGCGAGGTTCTGGAACCCCGACAGCAGCATGCCCGCCGCGAGCATGGCGGGCAGGTACATCTGCGCGACGGGGATGGCGGGCAGTCCCGGACCGGCTGTGAAGTCGCCGTCCGCGCCGAAGATCGTCGAGAAGAGCGCCAGCAGCGCGATCGGGAAGAGGAAGGTGAAGACGAGGGTGTCTCCGGAACGGACGTACTGGATCAGTTCGAAGCGGGCGCGCCAGGCGCCCAGCGCGACGGTGCTCATCGTGCGGCCTCCATCGGGGCGGGGTCGGATGCGGCCGAGTCGGCCACGAGGTCGAGGTAGACGTCTTCGAGGGTGGGGCGAACCACTTGGAGGTCGGGCGGCTCCCCGCCGAGACGCCTCACCAGGTCGGCGACGACGGCGCCGGGCTCGTCCGTGCGACGCTCACGGAGCGCGTCGCCCTCGCGCCAGCGGACGATGGGGGTCCGCGCGGACGCCCCACCCACATCGTCGACGCCTCCGAGCGCGCGAAGTCGCCCCTCCGCGATGATCCCGACGCGATCGGCGAGCTGAGCGGCTTCGTCGAGATAGTGGGTGGTGAGCACGATCGTGACGCCCTCAGCCGAGAGAGAGCGGATGAGCTCCCAGAACGACCGGCGGGCGGCCGGATCGAACCCGGTGGTGGGCTCGTCGAGGAACAGCACCTCGGGGCGCCCGATGATCCCGAGGGCGACGTCGACCCGGCGCTGCTGTCCGCCCGAGAGCTTCGAGACCCGGCGGCCCGCGTGCTCGGTCAGCCCGACGGCCGCGATCACCTCGTCGACGTCGCGCGGGTGCGGATAGAACCCGGCGAACTGGGTCAGCTGCTCGCGCACCGACAGGGCGCCGAGTTCGCCGGCCGACTGCAGGACGACGCCGATGCGGGCCCGGAAGGCGGCATCCGCCCGCGCCGGGTCGTGACCCAGCACCCGCACATCGCCGCTGTTGCGCCGACGGTATCCCTCGAGGATCTCGACCGTCGTGGACTTTCCCGCGCCGTTCGGACCGAGGAGGGCGAACGTCTCACCCGCGCGGATATCGAAGGACACGTCCGCCACGGCGACTCGGCGCCCGTACTGTTTGCGCAGGTTCTGCACCTGCACCGCGATCTCTGCCATGACATCCAGGGTTCCGCGGATGCGCGCCGCTCGACAGCGCCCATCCGACTGATCTGGCGTCCCCCATTCGGTGGACCCGGGCGGGGTTTCCGGGTATCTGCGGGCGACTACGCTGGGGGCGTGACCGAACGTGCCCCGCTGTCCCGCAAACTGTCCGCGATCGCCGAGTCCGCGACCCTGAAGGTCGACGCGAAGGCGAAGGCCCTCAAGGCCGCCGGCCGGCCCGTGATCAGCTATGCCGCCGGAGAGCCCGACTTCGCCACGCCGGATTTCATCGTCGACGCCGCCGCACAGGCCCTGCACGACCCGGCGAACTTCCGCTACACGCCCGCCGCGGGTCTGCCGGTGCTGCGCGAAGCGATCGCGGCGAAGACGCACGAGGACTCCGGGCTGGAGGTGGACCCCTCGCAGGTGATCGTGACCAACGGCGGCAAGCAGGCCGTCTACCAGGCCTTCCAGACCGTGGTGAACCCCGGTGACGAGGTGCTCCTGCCCGCGCCCTACTGGACGACCTACCCCGAGGCGATCGCCCTCGCCGACGGTGTGCCCGTCGAGGTGTTCGCCGGCGCCGACCAGGAATACAAGGTCACCGTCGCCCAGCTCGAAGCGGCTCGCACGGAGAAGACCACAGCGCTCGTGTTCGTCTCGCCGTCGAACCCGACGGGCTCGGTCTACACCGCCGATGAGGTGCAGGAGATCGCCGAATGGGCGCTCGAGCACGGCATCTGGATCATCTCGGACGAGATCTACCAGAACCTCGTCTACGAAGGCGTCCGTGCGACGTCGGTGGTCGAGGCCGTCCCGGAGGTCGCGGCGCAGACGATCCTCGTCAACGGCGTCGCGAAGACCTACGCCATGACGGGATGGCGCGTGGGCTGGATGATCGGACCCGCCGACGCCATCAAGCTCGCCGGCAACCTGCAGTCGCATCTGTGCAGCAACGTCAACAACGTCGCGCAGCGGGCCGCGCTCGCGGCCCTCACCGGACCTCAGACGGAAGCCGAGAAGATGCGCACCGCCTTCGACCGCCGTCGTGGCCTGATCGTCAGCGAGCTGCGGAAGATCGACGGCGTGGAGGTGCCGACCCCGCTCGGTGCGTTCTACGCCTACCCCGACGTCACCGGCCTCCTCGGGCGCGAGTGGGCGGGCGCTACGCCCACCACCTCCCTCGAGCTCGCCGACCTCATCCTCGAGAAGGCCGAGGTGGCGGTGGTTCCCGGCGAGGCGTTCGGGCCGAGCGGCTACCTGCGTCTGTCATACGCACTGGGCGAGGAGGAACTCCTCGAGGGCATCCGTCGCCTGCAGGAGCTGTTCTCCTGACCCACGGGTCGAACCGCGTCAGCCGCGTCGCTCCCCCGAGCCGTCCGGGGTCGGGGGCAGCACGTTGCGCAGGATGTCTGCGATCGTGACCACCCCGGTCACGCGCTGACCGTCGGTCACGACGGCCAGCTGCTCGCTCGCCCGCCGCATGTGCGCGAGCGCTTCGTGAACGAGCGTGTCCTTCTCGAGCGTGAACGCCGCGCGCGCGACATCGTCGGCCGGCCTCGTCGCAGGGTCGAGCAGCACGTCGCGCACGTGCACGACGCGCGGCGCCGCATCCGCCCCGAGCACGAGGATGCGCATGTGACCCGACTCCGCGGCGACGGTGTGGATGTCGCCGACGGTCGCGTCCTGCGCGACGGCCGTGAGAGCGACATCCGACCGCACCAGATCGCCGATGGCGAGCGTCTGCAGGTCGATGACGCCGGCGAGCGGTGAGCGGTAGGTCTCCTCGAGCGCGCCGACCTGCGTCGAGTGCTCGACGAGCTGGCGCACCGCATCGACGTCGAGCCCACCGGCGGCGGCGCGGTCGACGGGATCGATGCCGCTGGCGGCCACGAGCCGGTTCGCGATCCGGTTGACCCACATCAGGAGAGGGCGGAAGACCCACACGAACGCTCGCGACGGGATGCCGATGAGCATCGCCGCCCGCTCCGGATGCGCGATCGCCCACGACTTCGGGGCCATCTCGCCCACGACCAGGTGAAGGAAGGTGACGACGAGCAGGGCGGTGACGAAGGCGGCGACGTCGGCACCCCACGCCGGGAGCCCCCAGGCGAGCAGAACCGGTGCCAGCGCGTCGTCGACCGCCGGCTTGGTCACCGCGCCGAGCGCGAAGGTGCACGCGGTGATGCCGAGCTGCGCGCCGGCCAGCATGACCGTCAGTTCGTTCGCCCCCTTGAGGGCGGCCCGGGCAGATCGGCTCGTGTGCGCCGCCTCCTCCAGACGGTGTCGGCGCACCGCGAGCAGGGCGAATTCGATCACGACGAAGAAGGCGCTGACGATGATGAGACCCAGCGTCACGCCGACGACCAGCCACGGGTTCATCGCTCTGCTCCCGATTCGACGTCATCGAGGCGCTCGCGGACGAGTTCGACCTCCACCACCGACGGCACGTGCCGCGCCACGGCCAACACGTGCGTGCGCAGGAGGCGCCGCATCGGCTCATCGGCCACGAGGTCGGCCGGGTCGTCGTCGACGGGGATGTCGATCGAGGTCCCGACCTCGGGGAGACCGCCGTTCTGGGCGATGAGGAGACCGGCGACGGTCTCATAGTCCCCCACCGGCAGCTCCACCCCGACCGCGCGACCGACCTCGTCGACGTGCACGTCGCCGCCCATGCGCCACCGCGAGCCGCCGAGCGGTCGCACGACCTCCGTCGCCCCGTCGTCGTGCTCGTCGGTGACGTCGCCGACGATCTCTTCGGCCAGATCCTCCAGCGTCACGACTCCGCAGAAGACCCCGTACTCGTCGATCACGCACGCCAGCTCGTTGTGCTCGGCGGTCATGGTCGCAAGCGCCTGGGGCAGCGGCATGAGCGTCGGCACGATCGTCGGTGTGCGCATGATGTCACTGACCCGACCGGCATCGTCGGCACGCAGCAGGTCGACCAGCTGCACGATGCCGACCGGCTCGTCGTCGTCCACGACCGGATAGCGCGTGTGCCCGGACGCCATGAGCGCACGCAGCTCGCCCAGCGGCAGGTCCGGCGTGACGCTGTCGGCCCGGTGGCGCGGGATCATCGCGTGCTCGACGTCGCGGTCGGGGAAGTCGATGATGCGATCGATCATCAGCGACAGCTCAGCCGGCAGATCGCCGCTGTCGCGAGACTCGGCGACGAGGTGCTCGAGGTCGTCGGCCGTGGCACTGCTGTCGACGTCTTCGACGGGTTCGATGCGCAGCAGGCGCAGAAGGGCCTCGGCCGACCGGTCGAAGACGACGATCAGCCACCCGAAGACGCCGAGATAGATCAGCGTCGGGCGCGCGAGTGCGCGGGCCAGCGGATCCGGCGCGGCGATCGCGAGATTCTTCGGATACAGCTCCCCGAAGATCATCTGCACGACCGTGGACAGCGCGAGGGCGATCACCGTGCCCACGGTGATGCTCACCGTCGGATCGACGCCCGTGCCGCCGAGGAGCGTGCCGAGCGACTCCCCCACCAGCGGCTCGGCGACGTATCCGATGAGGAGGCCCGTGACCGTGATGCCGAGCTGGGCGCCGGAGAGCATGAACGACGTGCGCCGGGTGACCCGCAGAGCGCGCCGCGCAGCCGCGTCGCCGCCGTCGGCTCGGGCGCGCAGACGCGATCGGTCCACGGACATGAACGCGAACTCCTGCGCGACGAAGAAGCCGTTGGCGACGATGATCGCCAGGATCACGACGGTGCCGAGCAGGAGAGTGAGGACGGCGATCAGCACGGCGTCAGAGCTCGATGTTCACGAGCACGGGTTCCGGCTGCAGAAGCAGGCCGAACTCGGCATGCACGCGAGCGCGGATGAATCGCGCCAGCTGCGCGATCTCGGCGGCCGTCGCGCCGCCGCGGTTGGTCAGCGCGAGCGCGTGCTTCGTCGACAGGCCCGCCCGCGACGGCGTCAGGCGGAAGCCCTTGCGAAGACCCGCCTGCTCGATGAGCCACGCAGCGCTCACCTTCACGTCGGGTTCCCGCGTCTCCGGGGTGGGCACGTGACCGTCGAAGACGGCGAGCGGGATCACGAGAACGGGGTCGAGGTCCGGCTCGACCGGCCAGCGCGGACACTCCGGCGGCAGCGAGCGTGCGATCGCTGCGGGTACGACGGCGTTCTGGAAGAACGAGCCCGCACTCCACGTGTCGGGATCGTCCGCGTCGAGCACCATCCCCTTGCTCCCGCGGATCTCGAGGATGCGCTCCCGGATCTCGGCGAGGGTCGCGGTGCCCTCTTCGGCCAGTCCGAGCGCGGTGCGCAGCTGCACCCCCGCCACCGGTCGAGCGTCGGTTCCCACCTCGGCCAGGTCGAAGGTCGCCGACAGGATCACCGCCGAGCGCTCCGGAACCGACCCGTAATGAGCCTTCAGCACGGACGTGCGGAACCCCAGGCCGAGGTCCGCGGCCGGAACGGTGGACACCTCGCCGGTGGACTCGTCGATCAGGTCCACCTCGACGAGCGTGCGCACGATCTCCTGGCCGTAGGCGCCGATGTTCTGCACCGGCGCGGCACCGACGGTGCCGGGGATGCCCGACATCGCCTCCAGGCCCGCGAGCCCCTCCGAGACCGCGTGCGCCACGAGGTCGTCCCAGCCGTGACCGGCCTGCACGCGCAGCCGGGTGCGCCCCTCGTGGGGCGACGGCAGGCGCTCGATGCCGCGGGTGAGCACGCGGATGACGGTGCCCTCGACCGGGTCGTCGCCGACGAAGAGGTTGGAGCCTCCGCCGAGGACGAGCCACTCGTCACCGGTCGCCCAGACGAAACGGAGCGCCTCGACGAGCTCGTCGCGCGTGTGCGCCTCGACCATGCGCTCGGGCGCCCCGCCGGTGCGGAGCGTGGTGAGCTCGGCGAGGCGTATCGGCGTGATCTCGGCCATCAGGGGTGTCGCACCCGCACCTGCGCCTTGCCGAGCACCGTCGTGTCGGCGTGCCGCACGGTGAGGTCGATGCGGGCGGTGTCCTCGTCGACGGCGCCGACGACGGCATCCACCGACACCTCGGCGCCCGACACGGCATCGACCACGACGGGCCTCGTGAAGCGCACCCCGTACTCGACGATGCGGCCGGCATCGCCCAGCCACGGCACGATGGTCTCCACCGCGAGCCCCATCGTGAGCATGCCGTGCGCGAGCACGCCGGGCAGACCGACCCGCTCGGCGACATCGTCACGGTAGTGGATGGGGTTGAAGTCTCCCGAGGCCCCCGCGTACCGCACGAGGGATTCGCGGGTCAGATGCACGGTGCACGCGGCGACGTGGTCGCCCACGCTCAGCCCGGTCGACGTCATGAGTCCTCGCCTCCCACCAGCAGCACCGAGACGGCGGTGACGACGTGCGCGCCCTGCGCGTCGACGATCTCCGCCTCGCTGGTGACCATGGCGCCCTTTCCGACGGCGCGCACGCCGGAGATCGACAGCTGAGCGGTCAGCTCGTCGCCGGCCACGATCGGGCGCGTGTAGCGGAAACGCTGCTCTGCGTGGATGAGACGCTCGAGCGCGATGCCGCTGTCGTCGAGGGCCAGCAGCTGCTGCAGCGTGAGGTCCTGGACGACCATGGCGAAGGTCGGCGGCGCCACGACGTCGTCGTAGCCGAGGGCTCGCGCCGCGTCGGGGTCGGTGTGCTGGGGGTCGTCGGCGAAGACCGCGCGCGAGAACTCGCGCACCTTCTCCCGACCCACGAGGTACGGGGCCGTCGGCGGAAAGGTCCGGCCGACCAGCTCGGGGTTCACTGCCACGGTTCCATCCTACCGAGGGCCGCCGAGACGGCTGCGGCACGATGGATCCCGCGATGGATCAGCGGCGGCGGCCCCGGATCGCCCGCAGCGCCATCTGCACGGCGATGACGACGAGGAACGCGGCGAAGAGCATGTTGCCCACGAACGGGTCGACCAATGTCGCGATCAGCGCACCGAGGGCCGTGGTCGCACAGGCGGCCCCTCCGACGAGCGCGGCCGCGACGAGGTCCACGTTCTTGCGGCGCACGTTCCCGATCGTCCCCGACACGGCTGTGGGGATCATCATCAGCAGCGAGGTGCCCTTGGCCAGCAGATCGCTGGTGCCGAACAGGAGCACGAGAGCCGGCACGACGATCACGCCCCCGCCGACGCCGAGGAGCCCGGCGAGGATGCCCGTGATCACCCCGAGCGCGACGAGCGCGACACCGCTCAGCCACGTCAGCGGCAGCCCCGCCTCGCGCGACGGGATGACGAAGAACAGGCTCACGATCACCACCGCCAGGAAGGCGACGAAGCCCCACCGCAGCACCGTGACCGGCAGACGGGCGAGCAGCCACGTGCCGATCTGCGCTCCGATCACCGCGCCCCCGGCGAGGATGAGGGCGGGGATCCATGCGACCGAGCCGTGCACCGCGTAGGAGATCACCCCCACCGTCGCGGTCGGGACGATCGCGGCGAGCGACGTGCCCGCGGCGAGGCGCTGGTCGAAGCCGAGGATGAGCATGAGCAGCGGCACGATGACGGTGCCGCCCCCGACGCCGAAGAGTCCGGAGAGGAGGCCGGCGAGGGCGCCGACGAGAAGGCACGTGACGATGAAGCGCGGCGTACGCGCGCGGACAGCGGCGTCGCTCATTCGACCGATGCGTCGTCGATGAGCCAGGCGCCGTCCTCCGACACGAGGACATACGTGTAGTCGTCCTGCGCCGGCTGCGGCTCGGGCAGCGGCGAACCGTATTCGTCGACACTCGACATGTACGTCTCGCGGGTCTGCAGCACGATCTCACCGTCGCCGGTCTCGATGTCGGTCACCGTCAGTTCGTAGCCCGAGGTGGTCGCAGCGAACTCGGCGGCGCTGACCTGAAAGGTCTCGCAGTCCGCGATGCCCAGGTAGTCGCGGAAGTACTCCGTGGTCGAGGCGACGTAGGCGTCGCAGTCCCCGTCGCGCCAGGCGCTGTCGTAGGTCTGCACCGTCTCGATCGCCGCACGCTCATCGACCGACTCGCCGGATGCGGCGCCGCCGCCTTGCAGCATGCCCAGCGCGAGCGGAATGAAGACGGCCGCGAGCGCCACGATGCCCAGGAGCACGACACCCACGACCACCCAGACGATCCAGAGCTTGGAGGACTTCGGCTCGGTGGCGGAGATGAACGCGCCTCCGACCCCCGCCCCGGGGTAATCCGCGGGCGGCTGACCCGAGACCTGCGGGTCACCCGTCTGCTGAAAGGCGGGCTGACCGGGCGGCGTGACGTCGGAGGCGCTTCCCGGGGCCGCGAACAGCTGCGAAGCGGGGTCCGCGTCGGCGGGTGTCGCGGAGGCGTCCGTGGACGTCGTGGAGGCCTCAGCGGGGGCGTTCTGGTCGGGTTCCGCTGCAGCTGCCGGCTGCTCGGGCACGTGGACGTGCTCGGTCCACTGGGCACCGTCCCACCAGCGCAGTGCGCCGTGTCCGTCGTCGTACCATCCGGGCGGGGTCGTGCTCATCGCGCCTATCCGTTCACGGGCGCGCGGGTGGCGCCGCACGCCCACCTTACCGGCGCGCATCCGGTGGGGCCGCCGCGTCCGCACCTGCACGAGGTGGACCGGATGCGGTGTCAGCGCGACCGCAGGCAGCATCCGCAGAATTCGTTCCCAACGTTTTCCCAGGGAGCGGTATCATTCCGCGGTGGGGGACGCGTTCCTCCTTGCGCGCTTCGCTCTGCACGACCTGCGCAACACCTCGCATCCATGCAGAACGCCGAAAGGACGAGAATTTGGGCTTCTGGGAGAACTTTTTCGACGTGATCTGGTGGTTCTTGTTCGCCTTCGCGTTCATCGCCTACCTCTTCGCGCTGTTCGCCATCATCGGCGACCTCTTCCGCGACCACAAGCTGAACGGCTGGTGGAAGGCACTGTGGATCATCTTCCTGATCTTCGTGCCGTTCCTGACCGCGCTGGTCTACCTCATCGCGCGCGGCAAGGGCATGGCCGAGCGCAGCGCCTCCGAGGCGCAGCAGGCGAAGGCGGCGACCGACGCGTACATCCAGCAGGTCTCGGGCGGCAAGAGCCCGGCCGAGGAGATCGCCCACGCCGCCGAGCTGCTGAAGGCCGGCACCATCACCACCGAGGAGTACGAGAAGCTCAAGGCGAAGGCGCTGTCCTGATCCGCTGATCGACCTCGCGAAGGCCGTCACCCTCCGGTGGCGGCCTTCGTCATTCCCGATCGTTCCGGGATCGCCGCGCCGTCACGACGACATCCCAGAGGGCGTCGGCGATCTCGCGCTTGCTGCCGCGCCGCTCGGCGACCACGTTCCCGCCGTGGCCGATGATCGCCACCGCGTTGTCCGACTGCTCGAACCCGCGCGACCACCCCACCTCGTTGACGACGAGCAGATCCGCGCCCTTTCGCTCGCGCTTGCGCCGGCCCCGCTCGAGCAGGCGCTCTCGGTCCGGCTCCGTCTCGGCTGCGAATCCCACGATCGTCTGCCCGCCGGGCCGAGCGGCGGCGAGACCCGCGAGGATGTCGGGGTTCTGCACGAGCTCGAGGGTGAGACCGTCATCGGTCTCCTTGGCGAGCTTGGTGTCGGAGACGGCCGCGACCCGGTAATCGGAGACGGCCGCGGCCATCACGACCACATCGGCCCCGACCGCGGCCGCCTCGACGACCGACTGCAGATCAGTCGCCGTGCCGACTTCCACGGTCTGTATGCGCGGATGCCGGCGCGCGAGTGCGGCTGCATCCGTCTCGACGTGCGCGACCACCAGCGTGACGTCCGCACCACGATCGGCCGCTGCGAGGGCGACGGCGATGCCCTGTCGACCGCTCGAACGATTGCCGATGTAGCGCACCGGGTCGAGCGGTTCGCGGGTGCCGCCGGCGCTGACCACCACGCGAACACCGGCGAGGTCTTTCGGCGCGAGCACGGTCAGGGCGATGTCGGCGATCTCATCCGGCTCGGTCATGCGCCCCGGCCCGGAATCACCGCCGGTGAGCTCTCCGTCGGCAGGGCCGACGATGTGCACGCCCCGGCCGCGCAGGGTCGCGATGTTGGCGCGGGTCGCGGGGTGCTGCCACATCTCGGTGTGCATGGCCGGAGCCACGACGACCGGGGCGGTGGTCGCGAGTAGGGTGGTGCCCAAGAGATCGTCGGCGAGTCCGGCGGCCGTTTTCGCGAGGAAGTTCGCCGTCGCCGGCGCGACGACCACCAGGTCGGCGGACTGGCCGAGGGAGACATGCCGAACACGGGCGACGTCATCGTGCACCGATGTCGTCACCGGGTTGCGGCTGATCGCCTCCCACGTGGTCGGTCCGACGAACCGCAGGGCGTCGTCGGTGGGGATCACGTGCACGTCGTGCCCCGCCTTCACGAAGCGGCGCACGAGGTGGACGGACTTGTAGGCGGCGATGCCACCGGTGACGCCGACGACGATGAACACGCTTCGATCTTGCCACCGCCTCACCCGAGCCGACCCGAGGAGACCCGCATGTGCACGGTGATCGTGAGCGTCCCGAACGCGCCGGGTGCCCCCACACGGTTGCTGGCCGTGCGCGATGAGGACCCCGCCCGACCCTGGAATCCGCTCGGGGCGTGGTGGCCCGAGCGCGACGATCGCATCGTGGGCGTGCGTGACGTGCGCGCCGGCGGTGCGTGGCTGGCGGCGCTGCCGGATGCGGGCCGGCTGGCGGTGTTGCTCAACCGTGCCGATGTCTCGGACCGACCCGAGGCCGACCTGGTCTCGCGCGGGGTTCTCCCCCTGGATGCGGTGCAGGGCTCGGTTCCCTCGGGCGACCCGCGCACGCACGGCTTCAATCTGGTCGACGTCGACGGCGCGGCGGTGCGCGTGGTGTCGTGGGATGGGCGCGATCTCCGGTCGCGAAGCCTCGAGCCGGGTGTCCACATGCTCGCCCACGACGATGTCGACGACGCCTCCACCGCTCGCATCGCCGCATGGCTCGACGCGTTCCGCGCGGCGACCGGCCGGCCGGACGCCTGGATCGAAGCATGGCTGGGCGTGCTGGACCGCTCCGCGGAGCTCTCCCCCGACGACGATCGCGCGATCATCCGCGACAATCGCCCGCACGGGTACCCGACGCAGTCGCTGCTGCTGTGCGCGGCGGAGATCACGTCTTCCGGAGTGGATGTGCGTTACGGCGAGCTGGACCACCCTGCCCGGTGGACGCACCCGTCGTGGGCCTGACCACCGACCGGACTCGGGCCGACGGCGGGCGCCTCAGACACCGATGAGCACCGCGGACACCCGCTCGAGAGCGTCGGGCACGAGCCGGTAGTACGCCCAGGTGCCGCGCTTCGACCGGTGGAGGAATCCGGCCTCCGTGAGCACCTTCAGGTGGTGCGAGACCGTCGGCTGGGACAGCCCGATCGGATCGATGAGATCGCACACGCAGGCTTCCTGATCCGCATGGGAGGCCACGAGCGACAGCAATCGCAGCCGTGCCGGATCCGCGAGCGCCTTCAGCGTGGCGGCCATCCGCTCCGCCTCGTCGGGGCCGATCGGCGCCCTCTTCAAGGGCGCGCAGCATGCCGTGCCGTGCGTGACATCGGTGACCTCGAGCATCGCGACCATATATCGATAGTAGTAAATATTGACAGGTTTCGATACCCGACGTCATACTGTGCATCGATACTCATCGATATCCCGTGGAGGCCACCATGACGTTGCTCGAACTGACGCCGAGAGTCGAGGCGGACGATCCGCGGACGGCGTTGCCGGTGGTCATCATCGGGGCCGGCCCGGTCGGGCTCGCCGCAGCAGCGAATCTCGCCGAGCGGGGCAGGGACTTCGTCGTCATCGAGGCCGGCGATCGCGTCGCCGCATCCATTCGACTCTGGGGCCACACGCGACTGTTCTCGCCGTGGCGGCACGTCATCGATCCGGCTTCCCGACGTCTGCTCGAAGCGTCCGGCTGGACGATGCCGGCCGATGAGAGCCGATCGCCCACCGGCCACGAACTCGTCGACGCATTCCTGGAGCCCCTCGCCGCACTGCCGCAGATCGGGCCGCGCATACGGTTCGGCACGCGCGCGATCGCCGTGACGCGGAAGGGGATGGACCGCACCCGCACCGCCGGCCGCGCTCGAGCGCCGTTCCTGCTCCGCGTGCGGACCGCCGAGGGGATCGTCGAGGAACTGACGGGCCGCGCGGTGATCGATGCGTCCGGCACCTACGCGACGCCGAACCCGCTCGCTTCGTCCGGGCTGGATCCGCTCGGCCTCGCCGATGTCCCCGATCTCGTGCACCATGCGCTTCCCGACGTGCTCGGCACCGAGCGGGCGTCGTTCGCGGGAAAGCACACCGTCGTCGTCGGCGCCGGCCACTCGGCGTCGAACACCCTGATCGCCCTTGCCGAGGTGGCGAGAACCGAGCCGGCGACACGGGCGACGTGGCTCATCCGCAACGCCTCCGCGATCCGTGTCTCCTCGTCGCCGGACGACGAGCTCACCGATCGCGCCGCCCTCGGCTCTCGCGTGGAGCAGTTGGTCCACGCCGGACGCATCGCGGTGATCGACTCGTTCGAGATCTCACACCTGGAGTCGACCGACGTCGGCGGGGTGACCGTGGTCGGCACCCGCCACGACGAGCCGGCCCACATGGACGCCGACGTCGTGGTGAACGCGACCGGCTTCCGTCCCGACCTCAGCATGCTGCGCGAGATCCGACTCGAGCTCGATGACGTCATCGAGGCGCCGCGCCGGCTGGCGCCCCTCATCGACCCGAATGTGCACTCGTGCGGCACGGTCGCGCCGCACGGGTTCGCCGAACTTCGGCACGCGGAGCCGGGGTTCTTCCTGGCGGGCATGAAGTCCTACGGCCGGGCACCGACGTTCCTTCTCGCGACCGGGTATGAGCAGGTCCGCTCCATCACGGCATGGCTCGATGGCGATGCACCCGCCGCAGCAGAGGTTCGGCTCACCCTGCCCGCGACCGGCGTCTGCTCCACCGGCCTCGCCGAGGGCGGTTCGTGCTGCTGATGATCCGCATCCAGGTGATGACCGCCGCCGACTGGACCGATGTCGAGCAGATCTACGCCGCCGGAATCGCTTCGGGCGAGGCCACGTTCGAAACCGACACGCCCACGTGGGAGCAGTTCGACGCCGGCAGGATCCGACCGGCAAGACTCGTCGCCGTCGATGAGCGCGGGGCGGTTCTCGGATGGGCCGCCGCCTCACCGGTATCGGTACGGGCGGCATATCGAGGCGTGATCGAGCACTCCGTGTACGTCGACCCGGTCAAGCGCGGCGCCGGGATCGGTCGACGACTGCTTCAGGCCCTGGTAGCCGAGGCCGAGGAGGCCGGTTACTGGACGATCCAATCGAGCATCTTTCCCGAGAACACCGCGAGTCTGCGATTGCACGAGCAGACTGGCTTTCGCGTCGTGGGCAGGCGGGAGCGGATCGCACTCTCGCTTCTGGGTCCGCACGCCGGCACGTGGCGCGACACGATCCTCGTGGAGCGGCGCTCCGTCCGGCTCGGCCCGGATCCGTCCGCATCGTCAGGCGGGGCCTGATCCGTCCCATCCGTTGCGCTCGAAGTTAGGGCACCCTAACCTGAAGGGGTGACCGTCTCCACCGACTCTCCGCTCTTCCTGTTCGCCGGCGACAGCTCCGACGTGCCGTACGTGCAGGCGACGCTCGAACGCCTTCCGGTGGACGCCTTCGGCCACGTGTTCCTCGAGGTCGCGACCTCCGTCCAGATCCAGTCGCTGCGGCGGCCGGAGGGGATGTCGGTGCACTGGCTGTGCCGGACCGATGTCGGGGTCGACGCCACGATGAGCCCTCGCGGGGCACGCCTCGAGGCCGCGACGCGCGCGTGGCTGTCGGAGTGGATGTGCGGATCCGACTCCGGTCCGCGCATCATCTGGATCGGCGCGACGACGATTCCGGCGATGTCCCGCCTGCACGACGAGATCCATCACCATCACGCCGGCTGAGCGCGCACCTCAATCGCCTCGGGAGCGCCACGAGCGCACGATCTCCTTGATGCGGTCGAGCGCTGAGACCGGGTGACTCGGAAGCGGCTCGCCCTGGCGAAGCAGCGCGCCGCGCTCCTCGTCTGCACGCTGGGTCGCGTGCATGCGGTCGAGAGCTCGTTCATCACGCGGCGGAAGCTGCAGACTCTCCTCGGCGACCACACCCGCCTGCAGCTGGCGACCGCGCTCGAGTTCGGAATTGAATTCCGCACCCAGCAGCAGCGCGAGGTTGAGGATGAAAACCCAGATCAGGAACACCGCGATTCCCGCCAGGGAGCCGAACGTGCGCTCGTACTGGGAGAAGTTCGCGACGTAGGTGCGGAAGCCGAACGAACTCGCCGCGAGGAGCGCGACCGCCACGATCGCGCCGAGCGTGAGCCAGCGCACCTTGGGCTGGCGGATGTTCGGCGTGGCGTAATACAGCAGCGCGATGATGACGACCACGCACGCGGCCAGAAGCGGCCACCGGGCGATCTGCCACACGATCACCGCACCCTCGCGCCAGGCCAGTGCGGAGCCGAGGGCCTCCACCACCGGCCGGGAGAGGAAAGCGAGGGCCGCGACGAGGACGACGAAGACCACGATCACGATCGTGACCAGCACATCCAGCGGCTTGCGCATCCAGAACGGACGCCCCTCGTCGATCTCGTAGATGCGGTTCATCGCGCGCCCGAAGGCTCCGACGTAGAGCGACGCCGACCAGATGGCCGCCGCGACGCCGATGACCAGGCTCAGCGATGCGGAGGATCCTGCGGCCATGCTCGACAGCGGCTCGCGCACGATGTCGAGGACCGCGGCGGGCACGGCTCCTTCGATCATTTCCAGGCCGCGCTCGATCACCTCGGGACCGTCGGCGATGAGCCCGATGATCGAGACGAACGCGAGCAACCCGGGAAACACCGACAGCACCGCGAAGAAGGTCAGTCCCGCGGCGGCGTCGACGCATCCGTCCTGCCCGAACTCGTGCACGGCGCGGCGCAGGGAGTATCGCCAGGTGTCTCGCCGGATCCGCGTGGGCCACCGCACCTTGACCGGGTCGTCGGCTTCCGGACGACCACTCGACGCGGACGCGGACGCGGCCCCTTCCGTCTTGCTCACCGAGCGCGTCAGGGGACGGAGTTGATCTGCTCGAAGCTCGCCGCCTCGATGCCGTAGAAGACGAGCCCGAGCACGAGCATGGACAGCGCGAGAGCGCCCATGATGATGGCCAACGCCCGAAGCCGCTTGCGCCCGTGAGGAATCGTCAGGGCCGCGACGACCAGACCGATGTAGAGCCCGATGGTGACGATCAGGCCGATGATCGGAACGACGATCTGCAGCGTGAATCCGTAGATGAAGAACGCGAGCATGAGCACGGCGAGAGCGCCCCCCGCAACCAGCCATACCGCGGTGTTCGCGCGAGCCCTCCCCTTCGGTTCCGGATCGTCGCTCGAGCGTGCGCTCGACAACGAGTCGTCGAGGGCAGCCTTCCGCGCCCGCTTCGACGCCTCGAAATCTGCGGTCTCCTCGGATCCGTTCATAGGATCACCTCCAGCCCGCGACGTTAGGCGATCGGGACGGTCTGCGGCACGGCCTTGACACACGATGGAACGACGCGTCAGTCACGTCCCCTGCCGTTGCCGCCGGCGTTGCCGTTCCCTCCAGCATTGCTGTTTGCCGCAGCGTTGTCGTTGCCGTTCCCGCCGGCGTTGCTGTTGGCTCCCGCATTCGCGGCGCCCCCGTCGAGTTCGCCGTCGACGTTCTCCTCGGCATTCCCGTCATCGACGTTGGCCGTCGCCCCCTGTGAGGGAGGCTGTGAAGCGTCGTCTTCGGTCGTCTCGTCGCCTGATGAGCCGCTCGGCGCATCCGACACGGTCTCGTTCACAGCTCCGTAATCCCCGGTCTCCGTCTCGCTCGGCTCGACCGGAGTGGGAAGCACCGTCTGCTCTGTGAGAACCTCTTCACCGACCGAGTCCGCGGACACCGCCCATGACGCCAACCACACGGAACAGCCGAGCGTCAGCGCCATTGTCGCCGATGCCGCCAGGGCCCATCCACGTGATCCGGGGCGATGGCGGGTGGTCCGGCGTCGAGCACCGGCGACGTGGGCGCCGGCACTGCCGTGAGGGACCGCAGACGCGGCCACGGCTTCGTCCACGAGCGTGCGCGTCGCCGGTGCCGGTGCCGGTGCCGGTGCCGGTGCCGGTGCCGGTGCCGGTGCCGGTGCCGCGACGGTGTCGATGTCCCCCACCGTCGGCGTGTCCCATGCAGCAGCGGCACGCTGGGGCGACGGCGCGAGGTCGCCGTGCGGGTGCGCGAAATCGCGCACGTGAGCCGCCACCTCGACCGCGGTCGGACGCGCGGTCGGATCGATCGCCGTCATGCGAGCAAGGAGTGGCGCCCATTCCGGCCCCACGGACGGTGGGATGAGCGGTTGGTTCGTGAGCCGGACGACGACGGATTCCACACCCGTGGCCTGGGGAAACGCGCGCTGCCCGGTGAGCGCCTGCAGGAGCACCAGCCCGAGCGCGTACACGTCTGCCGCAGGCGCCGGGCTCTCTCCGCGCACCTGCTCGGGAGCAAGGAAGGCCGCCGTGCCGACGACGAGGCCGGGCTCGGTGAATCGCTCGGTCCCGGCCAGGTGAGCGATTCCGAAGTCGGCGAGTCGTGCCCGGTGGCGTTCCGCCGCACGACGCTCAGCCGCCAGCAGGATGTTCGCCGGCTTCACGTCGCGATGGACGATGCCCGCAGCGTGCACCGCGGCGAGAGCTTCCGTCAGGTCGAGGGCGATAGCGCCCACTTCATCGCTGGGCAACGGGCCACCATCGAGTCTTTCGGCGAGCGTCACGCCGTCGACGAATTCCATCACGAGATAGGTCTGGCCGTCCTCCGCGATGCGCGCGTCGAACAACGTCACAAGGCCGGGATGATTCAACGACGCCAGCAGTGCCATCTCGCTCCGGGCACGATCCGCCGCTGCGGCATCCTGATCGCGCAAGCGTTTGATCGCCACCGTCCGGCCGAGTTGCGTGTCTTCGGCGCGAATGACGTCCGCCATGCCGCCGCTTCCGAGCACACCCATCGCCCGGTAGCGACCACCGATGAGCTCACCGGTGGTGAAGGGAGATGAGGGGGGCATGCAGGTTCCATCCGCGTCGGGTGCGATATCGCGAAGCTACCGAGAAGGTCGACGCGATCAGGGGCCCTTGACTCTCGCGCGGATTGCTGATTGCCAGACCGACCCCGCGACGTCAGGCCGGGCCGGGGGCTCATGCCCACACGAAAAAACCCCCGGAATTCCGGGGGTTTGAATCGGTAGCAGGAGCGGGGCTTGAACCCGCGACCTCACGATTATGAGTCGTGCGCTCTCACCAACTGAGCTACCCTGCCGCGACGCATCCGCGGTCTGTGTGGATGCTGCGAGCCCCGAGTCAGGATTGAACTGACGACCCCTTCCTTACCATGGAAGTGCTCTGCCACTGAGCTATCGGGGCATGCCACCCGCAAGCGGGCAACTCAAAGAGGATATCAGGTCGCTGCATCCCCTTGAAATCGGATCAGCCCCCGGCGTGCTCGCGGAGCCACGGGAGCGGATCGATGGCCGTTTCGCCTCCCATGAGCACCTCGAAGTGAAGGTGCGGCCCCGTGGAGCGGCCGGTGTTGCCGACCAGACCGATGGTCGTGCCGACCTCGATCTCCTGACCGACCTCGACCTGGAGCGACCCGTACTGCATGTGCGCATAATGGGTCGAGACGAGTTCGCCGTCGATGACGTGGTCGATGATGACGTGCACCCCGTACGCACCGCCCGACTCGGTCGCCTCCCGCACGACGCCGTCAGCGACAGCCTGGATGGGCGACCCCAAACCGGGAACGAAGTCGATTCCCTCGTGAAGGGCACCCCAGCGCATGCCGAATCCGGAGCTCATCGGGACTCCGACGGCAAACGGCCACTGAATCTCGGCGTTCGGGTCGTTGTAGAACAGGTCGGAGGTCTGGGTGATGCCCGATTCGGCGGCGAGCTCGGCATAGGTCTCGGTGCCGTAGCTCTCGCTGCGCTGAATCTGGAGGTTCTGCACACCTTCCGGCGCAACGTACGCCTGGATCTCGTCGGCCTCCTCGGCCGTCAGGTCGGTCGCTCCGGGAGCGATGACCGTGCCGGCGACACTCTCTCCGGTGGCGGCGGCGAGCGCTTCGGCCGGCGTGGTGGTGCCGACGGCCAGGAGCGTCACGACACTCATGACGCCGATCGAGAACGACGCGGTCGCCAGGCGCTTGAAGGAGGCACCCGACACCCGGCGGGACACACGGGGAGCGGCCGCCGATGCGCCGAGATCCGCTGCAGGCGCCTCACCGTCGGCTGGGTCCTCCGCCGCGACCGTTCGCTGCACGGGCGTCTCGCCGGTGAAGTTGAGACGCCGCGCGGCGGTGTCGAAGTCGTCGATGACCGGAGCGTCGCTGTCCCTCTCGTCCGTCGGGACGTCGGACGCCGACCGGTCCACACCGGTCACCTCAGTGACGATGACCGAGGGCTCGGGCGCCTTGGCGGCATCCATCGTCGCCATCTCGGGTGCGGACTCATCGACGGGGATCACACCGGTGACGGCGCGGGCCGCTCGCGCAGCGCGGCGGGAAGTCGGCGCCGCGGGCTGGGGAGACGCGGGAATCATCGGGATCTCGGTCGAGGACGCTGAGCCGTGACGTGGGACCGCGTGCTCGACGGCCGGAAACTCCGCCGACGACGCCGGGGCAGGCGCGCGGTGAACACGGCTGGAGCGCCGGGTGGGCGCGGGCTCAGCCAGGGGGGAATCGGGAAGCAAGCGGGTGGGGCTCTCGGGTCGAGTCGCAGGGGAAGCGACGGTCTTTCGGGGGATAGACCCTTCTCACCGACCGAACGGCGAAAAGTAACGATCGGGTAAACACCCTACCCGCGCGACCCTGAGAACTCCATCCGTGGACATGCGGTTTCGCGAATCCATATGTGACGTTTCTGTTTCAGGCCGGTCGCGACGCGACGGCGACCAGCTGTTCGATCAGCGCAGGACCGGCGGCCACCGTCAGCGGGCGCTCCTGATCGTCGATCCACGCGATCTCACCGCCCGACTCGGTGACGAGCAGATCGGCCGCGGCGTGGTCCCAGGGCTTGAGTCCGCGTTCGAAGAAGCCGTCGACCCGCCCGGCGGCGACGTACGCGATGTCGAGCGCAGCGGCGCCGATGCGGCGGATGTCGCGGGCGAGGGGCATCACGCGGCCGACGAGCGCGAGGTCGGCCGCGTGAGTGGCGGCGTCGTAGCCGAAACCCGTGGCCAGCAGCGCTCCAGCGGGGCCGGGTGCGGCGTTGACGCTCAGCTGACGTCCATCGAGCCACGCGCCGTGACCGGCGGCGGCGTGGAACAGCTCTCCCTGGGCGGGGCTGTAGACGACACCGGCGAGCACCTCCCACTCCCCCGGCGTCGGCGTTCCGGTCACAGCCGCGACGCTGGTCGCGTATGCCGGGATGCCGAACGCGTAGTTGACCGTGCCGTCGATCGGGTCGACGACCCAGGTGATGCCCGACGTGCCGGCGTGCGTGCCGCCCTCCTCGCCGAGAAAGCCGTCATCGGGGCGTGCGACGGCGATCCGGTCGCGGATGAGCGTCTCGACCTCGCGGTCGGCCTCGGTGACGATGTCGGCCAGGGCCGACTTCGTCGCGGCGATCGCCACCCCCTCGCTGCGACGACGACGGGCGAGGTCGCCGCCCTCTCGAGCGACGGCGATCGCGATGGCCTCGAGTTCGGCGGCAAGCGTCATGCCTCCACGCTATACGCCGGGTGGTTACGGTGAAGGCATGGTCGCCGTCGCCGCGCACACCCATGACGTCGTCATCGTGGGCGGGGGCCACAACGCGCTCGTCGCCGCCGCCTACCTCGCCCGAGACGGTCGCTCGGTCGCGGTCCTCGAACGCCTCGGCCACGTCGGCGGCGCCGCGGTGTCGGAACGGCCGTGGGCCGGAGTCGACGCACGCCTGTCGCGGTACTCCTACCTGGTGAGCCTCCTGCCCCGCCACGTGATCGACGACCTCGGACTGCGGGTGCGGTTGACGCGCCGGCGATACTCCTCGTATACGCCCGATCCGCTCCATCCCGATCGCGGTGTCCTGATCGACACGGCGGATGCGCAGGCCACAGCGGACTCCTTCGCGCGCGTCACCGGGGACCCGCACGAAGCGCGACGCTTCGCCGACCTGTCCGACCGCCTCGGCGCCGCCGCCGCGGCGACCTTCCCGTCGATGACCTCTCCCCTCCCGTCCGCACCGGAGATGAGGGCTCGATGGGGCGACGACGGCCTGTGGGAGGCTCTGGTAGAGCAGCCGCTCGGCGGCCTCGTACGCGCATCCGTCACGTCGGACATCGCTCGAGGCATGGTGCTCACCGACGGCCTGATCGGCACGTTCGCCGCCGCCGATGACCCATCTCTCCGGCAGAACCGATGCTTCCTGTACCACGTCATCGGCGGCGGAACCGGCGACTGGGATGTGCCCGTCGGCGGGATGGGACGGGTGACGAGCGAACTCGAACGGGCCGCCCGCGCCGCGGGCGCGCAGATTCTCACGGCGGCGCCCGTGACGGCGATCTCGCCCGACGGCGAGGTGCACGTGGGCGGCGACGAGCCTCGCGTGCTGCACGGTCGGATCGTGCTCAGCGGAGTCGGACCTGCCGTGCTCGCCGACCTGCTGCGTGCGGGCGAGGCGGATGCCGCCGATTCAAGCGCACCGGTCGAGGGCGCGCAGCTGAAGGTGAACATGCTGCTGCGACGGCTGCCGCGGCTGCGCGATGCGCACGTCGCGCCCGAGGCGGCGTTCGCGGGCACGTTCCACGTGAACGAGACGCTCTCGCAGCTGGACTCGGCGGCGGCCGCCGCGCAGGCCGGTCACGTGCCGGATCCGCTTCCGGCCGAGATCTACTGCCACTCGCTGTCCGATCCGTCGATCCTCGGTGACCCGTTGCGGGCGACGGGCGCGCAGACGCTCACCCTCTTCGGGCTGCAGGTGCCGCACCGGCTGGCGGCGGGCCGCGACCCGGACGCGTATCGAGGCGAACTGCTCTCCGCGGCCGAACGGTCCCTCGACGCGGTGCTGGGCGAGTCGCTCGCCGGCTGCCTCTACGAGGATGCGGAGGGAAACCCCTGCATCGAAGCGCGCACGACGGCCGACCTCGAAGTCTCACTCGGCATGGTCGCCGGCGACATCTTCCACGGCGCGCTGTCGTGGCCGTGGGCGGAGCCCGGCGAGACGCTGGAGACTCCTTCGCAGCGGTGGGGTGTCGCCACGGCACACGACCGGATCCTGCTGTGCGGCTCCGGCGCGCGACGAGGCGGCGCGGTCAGCGGTCTCGGCGGCCACAATGCGGCGATGGCCGTGCGGGAGATCCTCGGAGCGTGACGCTCGCGGGTCTCGACGACCGTCACGCATCGGAGGTCGCGTGAGCCGAGCTGTCAGGTGCGCGGCGGCAGCGGTGGGGGCGGTGGGTAGCCCTCGTAGCCGGGCGCCGGCGGGGTCTCCGCGTCACCGGCATCCTCCTGCGCGCCGGAGCGCTGGGGACCGGCGGGAGACGACTCCGTGGCCGGAGCAGGTCCCCAGGGCATGGGCGAGGGCGGCTGCTGGCGCGCGGCGTGACCGGCGGCCGATGTCGGCTGCGGTTCGCCCCCGCCGGGCTCCTCTCCCGCCGGCCGAGCCGGCGCGGGGTCATCGGCGGGCGCCGGCGGCACCGGCGGAGCGGTCTCGGGCGGCCGCTGCGCGGAAGGTTCGGGTGCGGCGGCCTGCGGGGCGTAGGCCGGTGGCTCGGCGACGCCTGGCGTCGGAGCGGCGGCCGCCGGGGGCGGATACGTCGGCTCGGGCTGGTACGCGGGCGTCGGCTGGTGTGCGGCGCCGGGCTGCGCGTAGGGCTGAGTGGGGTAGCCGGTGTAGTAGGCGTTCCAGTCGGGGCTTCCGTCGACGAGAACCGGCAGCGGGGTGCGACCGTCGGCGTAGGTCGGCCAGGCCACCGGCGCCGGCCGGGCACGCGGCGGGCGGGGTGCGAACAGGGCGTTCACGAGCGGCAGCAGGGCGGTGCCGACGGCGGCGAGGATCGTGATGGCGACGACGAAGCGCCAATAAAGTGAGGCGAATCGGATGTACTCGTGGAAGGCGAGCGGCAGCACGAGCATGACGGCGAGGATGGCCACGAGGCTCACCGTCACGGCGTAGACGACGACAGTGAAAGTCGTGCGGTTGCGCTGCAGCGCCTTGGTGAACAGGCGCACGTGCAGCAGCGCGAGCTGCAGCACCAGCACGATCAGCAGGAACTGCACGAAACGGCCGAAGCCGCTGTAGAAGGAGCGCTCCGGCATCCAGATCATGGTCGCCCCGAGCAGCAGGATGACGATCCAGACGCCCATGCTCGCCAGCGCGAACCACGCCGGTCGTCGTGGCGCGAGATGCGCGTCCAGCAGAGCGGCACCGGCGAAGCCCGCCAACAGCAGGATCGTGAGGAAGGCCCGACCGATGATGCCGTTGTCGGAGCCGACGAACACCCACACCACGCACACGAACGCGGCCGCGATGAGCGCGCCGATCGCGACCCAGATCGCGGCACGGATCAGCTTCGAGCTCGAGGTCTCGTCGGCCGGGGCTTCGGGTGGATAGGGCGCAGTCATGGTCGAACCTTTCTCCGCGGGTGCTCCGCATCGACCATCCTCGCACGGGGTCATCGACGCGGGCGAGGGTCAGGCGACGGGCTGTGGATGAACCGGAAACGAGGAAAGGCCCCGCGCATCGCGGGGCCTTTCGGATCGGTGGCGAGTGAGGGATTCGAACCCCCGAAGGCTACGCCGGCTGATTTACAGTCAGATCCCTTTGGCCGCTTGGGTAACTCGCCAGGTGCGCACCTGTCCGGCTTTTCCAGTCGACCAGAGGCGCGATCAATAATCTTACCCCCGGATACGCACGCGCAGAAATCGACGCCGGCGGTCCTCGATGCCCCGCGGAGTCACGTGCCGATGCGGTCGATGTCGGTGTCGTCGAACACCGACGGCAGGCGCAGCAGCGCCCCCTCGAAGCGGCACGTGGCAGCCGCCGCATCCATCGCGTCGACGAGGATCTCCCGCCAATCGGGCACGACCGCGCCCTCGGCGTCGGCGAGAGCGGCGATCGTCACCGCGAATGACGCGTCGCCCGCACCCATCGTGTCGACGATCGGCCCGGGCATGGTGGAGATGGGCTGCGTCATGGACTCCGTGCCGGCGACGATCGACGCGCCGTCGCGCCCTCGCGTGGCAAGCACCGCGGTGGCTCCGGCCGCGCGCAGTCGCTCCACGACGGTGTCGAGTCCCTGCCGGTACAGCAGCGTCGCGTCGTCGTCCCCCACCTTCACGAGGTCGGCCGACGCCGCGAGCGCCTCGAACCCGCGCACGAATTCGGCGCGGTCGTGCATCATCGCCTCGCGCGGATTCGGATCGAGGGCGACGACGGATCCTTCGAGCGCGTCGGCGAGCGCCTCGGCCTCGGCGGGGACATCGAACGGGAAACAGCTGACGGCCACGACCGCGGCCTTCGAGATCGCGGCGCGTTCGACATCGCCGAACCGGATGCTGCGGTTCTGCGCCGCCTCGTTGAACTCGTACACGGGCTCGCCACCGGGACCCCGTGTGCTGACGGCACGCGACGAACCGCGCGGCGCGGGAGAGGCGAGGAGCTCGACGTCGTAGTCGTGGAGGTAGGAGCGGATGTGATCGCCGGACTCGTCGTCGCCGACCATCGCGATGAGCGTTGTGGGAACCCCCAGCCGACTGAGCCCGACCGCCACGTTCAGCGCCGCTCCCCCGACGAACTCCCGCACTCCGCGCTCGTCGCGGATCTCGTCGATGAGCGCGTCGCCGATGACGACCACTGAGCCGGTCATGCGGCCTCCGCCACGCGGTTCACGAGCGCCTCGGCGCGCTGGCGGGTGCCGTCGATACGGCGGTCGACACTCGCCCGCATCTCGTTCGGAGCCAGCGGCGCGGCAAGCCGCACGTTCTCGTGACACGACAGGTCGGCGCAGATGTATGTGCCGATGCTGTCGCCGTTGTCGCCGGCATCCCCCGCTTTGCGCGCCGTGAACAGGGCGACCTGGTCACCGGGCTGCATCGTGTGACACAGGTTGCACATCGCCGGGCGGGCGTGAGAGGAGCCCGAGCTCGCCCGCAGCACCACACCGGTCGGTTCCCCGCCGACCTCGGCGATCATGTAACCCCTGCCGCGGGTCTGCGGATCGCGCCATGCGAAGAAGTCGGTGTGGTCCCACTCCGTCAGCACGAAGTCGGCGGGCAGCTTCACCCGCGTGATCTCGTCGGGTGCGGCGTTCACGAACGACTCGCGGACGTCGTTCTCGGTCAACGGGCGCATGCAGCCTCCTCGTCCGGTGTGCGGCCAGTCTAAGGACTCCGCCGACGGCTCCGGGAGGCATCCGCCCGTCATGCCCGCTCCCCGGTCGTGGAGGCCGCGGTCGCTTCTGTCCCGTCGGTGTCGGGAGCATCCTGCCTGCCCCGGATGAGGAATCCGAAGCCGAACGCGATGAAGAACATCAGAACGCCGTAGACCGCGGCGGGAAGGCTCAGCTCGACCGACCCCAGCACCGTCTGGGCGATGACGATCGCGAGGGTCGCGTTGTGGATGCCGATCTCGAACGACGACGCGATCGCCTGCCGGCGTCCGACTCGCACCAGTCGCGGCACGAGGTATCCGACCGACAGACTGAGCACACAGAACACGATGGTGATGAGTGCGAGGCGCCCGGCGTTCTCGACCAGCAGCGCCCAGTTCGCCGCGACGGCTCCGGCGATCACGATGACCAGGACGATCACCGAGATGACCCGCACGGGCCGGTCCATCCCGCGGGCGAACCGCGGCCAGAGTCGGCGCACGATCATGCCGCCGATGACGGGAAGCAGCACGATCGCGAATACCTCGAGGGTCTTGGCCCACTGCAGGCCGAGCTGATCGTCGAACGGGTCGAAGTACCAGATCGCGAAGTTCGTGATCAGCGGGAGGGTCACGACGGCGATGACGGAGTTCAGGGCGGTGAGCGAGATGTTCAGGGCGATGTCGCCGCGGAACAGGTGTGAGTAGAGGTTCGCGGTCGTGCCACCCGGCGAGGCGGCGAGCATCATCATCCCGACCGCGAGGATCGGAGGGAGCTGGAAGAGAATCACCAGACCGAAGCACAAGACCGGGAGGAGCAGCAGCTGACACCCGAGGGCGACGAGCACGGCCTTGGGCTGGGTCGCGACACGGGCGAAGTCCCGCGGCGTGAGGCTCAGCCCCAGGCCGAACATGATGATCCCGAGCGCGACGGGAAGTCCTATGGTGGTCAACGCTGATCCCATCCGTTCAGTGTGTCGGATGCCGCCCCACCTCACCAGAGCCGCCCCGCACTCGGTCGGCGTCGGGTCCGCAGACAGGTGGCGACTGCGAGGCGGGAGTAGATTTGAGGGATGGCAGACTCCAGTTTTGACATCGTCTCCAAGATCGATCGCCAGGAAGCCGACAACGCGCTCAATCAGGCGCGCAAGGAGCTCGAGCAGCGCTACGACTTCAAGGGCACCGGCGTCTCGATCGAATGGAGCGGCGAGGCCGTGCTGATCAAGGCCAACAGCGAGGAGCGTGCGACGGCGGCCCTCGACGTCTTCCAGACCAAACTCGTCAAGCGCGGCATCTCCCTGAAGAGCCTCGACAGCGGCGAGCCACAGGCCAGCGGCAAGGAGTTCCGCATCGTCTCCACGCTCAAGGAAGGCATCTCGCAGGAGAACGCGAAGAAGATCGGCAAGATCATCCGCGACGAGGGGCCGAAGTCGGTCAAGTCGCAGATCCAGGGCGACGAGCTGCGCGTGCAGTCGAAGAGCCGCGACGACCTGCAGGAGGTGCAGCGCCTGCTCAAGGCCGCCGACCTCGACGTCGATCTGCAGTTCGTGAACTACCGCTGAGGCGCTGCTCCGGCCGATGCGGTCGCATCGCGACGGATGCGCTCAGGTGCCGCAGAAGGTCCGGTACGGCCCGAAGCTGTCCGGGGCCGGCCGCGCGAAACGCTCACACCCCTCTCGCTCGACGAAGGGTGAGCGGACCACGGCCAACAGGCGCGCGAACGGCTCGAGGTCACCGGCGGTGGCCGCATCCAGCGCCTCTTCCACCACGTGATTGCGCGGGATGTACACCGGGTTGCGGGCATCCATCGCCGCAGCATCCGGGCCGAGGGCCAGCCACCGCTGTGCCCACAGGTTGAACGGCTCGGGGTCCGCGAACAGCTCGTGCGCCGCCCCCGCTTCGCCCCGCGCCGCGTCCGCGAGCCGGCGGAAGAACCCTGTGTAGTCGACGCGTCCGATCTCCAGCAGACTGACCAGATCGGTCGACAGGGCCGTCGTGACGGCTTCGTCGACATCAGCTGGTATGCCGAGCTTGACTCGCATTCCCTCCGACCAGGCGGCGTTGAACGCGTCCGCGTATCGGCTGAGCGCGTTCTGGGCGAGCTCGACGGCACGGTCGGTGTCGGCGTCGATCGTCGGCAGCAGCGCCTCGGCCAAACGCGCGAGGTTCCACTCGCCGATGCGCGACTGGCGCCCGAACGCGTAGCGGCCCTGGAGGTCGATCGAGCTGTAGACAGAAGCCGGATCGAAGGCCTCCATGAAGGCGCACGGCCCGTAGTCGATCGTCTCACCCGAGATCGTCATGTTGTCGGTG
>NZ_DCMW01000019.1:82368-90211 GCF_002321605.1 Microbacterium sp. UBA1612 | reverse complement strand
CGTCATGTTGTCGGTGTTCATCACGCCGTGCACGAACCCGACGAGTACCCATCGGGCGATGAGGGACGCCTGCGCGTGGACCACCGCCTCGAGAAGCGACAGCGATGGGTTGTCGGCGTCGGCGAGGTGGGGATAGTGGCGCTCGAGCGCCGCGGCCACCAGTCGGCGAACCAGATCGTCGTCGCCGGCGGCTGCGGCGTACTGGAAAGTCCCCACCCGCAGGTGGCTTGCCGCGACGCGGGCGAGCACAGCCCCGGGAAGGACGGTCTCGCGCTGCACGGGAACGCCTGTCGTCGTCACCGCGAGGGCGCGGGTGGTCGGGACCCCGAGCGCGTGCATGGCCTCGCTGATGAGGAACTCCCGCAGCATCGGCCCGATGGCGGCCAGTCCGTCGCCCCCTCGCGCGAACGGTGTGCGCCCCGACCCCTTCAGATGCAGGTCGCGCAGACGCCCGTCCGGTGTGGCGATCTCGCCGAGCAGCAACGCGCGGCCGTCGCCGAGCACGGGCGAATAGCCGCCGAACTGGTGCCCCGCGTAGGCCTGCGCGACGGGCATCGCGGATGCGGGGAGCCGATTGCCCGTGAGGAGGCCGACACCGTTGCCGGCGCGCAACGCCGTGGGGTCGAGGCCCAGTTCGACCGCGAGCGGCTCGTTGAGCACGAGCAACCGGGCATCGGGGAACTCCGCCGCGTGCCACGGCACCGCCAACTCCGGGAAGGCTCGGGCGAAGCGCGAGCTGAATTCGACGACGGTCTCCGACGCGACGGTCATGGTCCCAGGCTACGTCGGGAGTGGGACGCCGAGGCCGGCGGATCGGCGAAGGTTCGGCGCCACCGGCAACGCCCCTCCCCACTCACTGCCTGACGACGACACCCCCGTCCAGCCTGATGACGCGGTCCGCGTGGGCGATCGCGTCGTCATCGTGCGTCACGCACACGACCGCCGCACCGCGGGCGGCCTCTTCGGCGAGGATCCGCTGCGTGCGGGCGACACTGTGACCGTCCAATCCCGCGGCGGGCTCGTCGAGGAGAATCACATCGGGCCGGCGCACGATGCCCTGCGCCAGGAAGACGCGCTGACGCTGACCGCCCGAGAGGTCCGTGAGCGGGCGGGACGCGAACGCGGTCATCCCCACCCGGTCGAGCGCATCGGCGGCAGCCCCCTTCGCCGCGCGGCGCTCGAGGCGAGCACCGCGCTTCCAGGTGCCCATCGCGACGACATCCGCCGCCGTCACCGGGAGCATCTCCGGCGCGGCAGGTCGCTGCACGACGAGCGCAAGGTCGCCGTTTCGATGCACGACCCCGAGCCGCGGAGGCCTGACGCCCGCCATGATCTCCACGAGAGTGGACTTCCCCGAACCGTTGGGCCCGGCGACGGCGACGACCTCGCCGAAGTCGACGCGCACCGACACGTCATGGACGACATCGTCGGCGGCGTAGGAGAAGCAGACGCACCGCGTCTCGACAGCGGCGACCCGGAAGTTCACGTTCATCAGTGTACCGGTTTGATAATCATTATCATTTACTTGTAGAGTCTCGACCCGTGTCCTGGCTCACCGATCCCCTCAGCACCGAGTTCTTCGCTCGTGCGCTCGTGGGCGGCGCTCTCGTCGCGGTCATCTGCGGCGTCGTGGGCACGTGGGTCGTCATCCGCGGCATGGCATTCCTCGGAGAGGCCATCGGCCACGGGATGCTCCCGGGCGTCGCGCTGGCCACGGTGCTCGGCCTCCCGCTGCTGCTGGGCGCTGCGGCCAGCGCCGTCGCGATGAGCGCCGCCATCGGCGCGCTGCAGCGGCGCGGCAGGCTCTCGTACGACACCAGCATCGGGCTGCTGTTCGTCGCGATGCTCTCGGTCGGCGTGATCATCGTGTCGCACTCGCGCAGTTTCGCCACGGACGCCACGGCCCTCCTGTTCGGCGACATCCTGGCCATCCGTCCGGCGGACATCGTCGTCCTCGCCGCCGCGATCGCTCTCACCCTCGCGGTCACGATCGGGTGCCACCGAGCCTTCGTGGTCGCCGCATTCGATCCGCGGATCGCCGAGACGCTGGGACTGCGGCCGCAGCGGGCGCACGTGGCGCTGGTCGGGCTGGTGACACTCGCCGTGGTCGCCTCCTTCCAAGCCGTCGGCACGCTTCTCGTGGTGGGCCTGCTTCTCGCACCCGCCGTGGCGGCTCGCAGCTGGACCACCCGCATCCCCGCCACGATGGCGCTCGGCGCCGCGATCGGCGTCCTCGCTGTCGCCATCGGACTTCTCGTGTCGTGGCACTTCGCAACGGCGGCAGGAGCTTCGATCGCCGCGACGGCGATCCTGCTCGCCGCGCTCTCTTCGTCGGCCCGGACGCTTGCGGCGCGACGGATGCGGAGCATCCATCCCCTCCCCTCCCTCACCCGTGCCCCCGCACAGGTGCCTGAAAGGACCTCGTGATCACCCCACGCCCTCTCGCCGCCACCACCGCGGTCGCCCTCGCGCTCGTCGCCCTCGCCGGATGCGGCGTCGAGTCCGAGCCGACCGCCACACCGGTCGACGACGTCTCCGACGGGCACGGTGAGATCGCCACCGCCGCCGAGGTCGAGGAGCCGCCGCTGGCCCTCGTGTCGGTCGACGACAACGGCCGCGTCGGGATGCTCGACCTGCTGTCGGGAGAGAGCGAGGACCTGGGATCCGCCGGCGCACCGACCGGACTCGCGAGCGACGGTCGGTACGTGTTCGTGTCCACGGCGGACGGTGTCGACATCGTCGACTCGGCGCGCTGGAGCTGGAACCACGGTGACCACTTCCACTACTACATCGGCTCGCCCGAGATGCCCGGGACGGTTCCCGGATCGGGGATAGCCACGGCGACCTGGGGAATGCTCTCGACCGACGGTTCCACCGCCATGCACTTCGCCGGTTCGGGCGAGGCCGTGCTGCTCGAGAACGAAGCTCTCGCGGAAGGCGAGATCGTCGAGCGTTTCCGCGTCGATGTCGACGCCGATGCCGTCGTGGCGCCGCTCGGTGACGGAGCGGTGATCAGCGAAGCCGACGCGCTGGAGGTCTACGACGCGGAAGGCCGGCAGACGGAGCAGTCCGTCTCGTGCACCGACGCGGCGGGCGCGATCACCACGGTCGTCGGGCTCGCGATCGGATGCGCCGAGGGCGCCGTGCTCGTCACCGGCGACGAGGACGAGGCGGAGTTCTCCGTGATCCGGTATCCCGACGACGTCGACGCCGAACGCGCCGTCGCCTTCGACGGGCGGAAGGGACGCCCCACGGTCGCGGGCCTGACCGATGCTTCGGGATTCTGGCTGCTCGACACCCGCGAGGAGACCTGGACTCACGTCGCTACGGAGCACACGCTCGTGCACGTGACCGCCGTCGACGACGAGGCCGGACACGTCGTCGCGCTCGACACCGACGGGCGCGTGCGGGTCTACGCGGCAGCGACCGGTGAGGAGATCGCCGCCACCGACGTGCTCGTGGGCGCCCCGGACGCGGCGACCTCGCTCACCGTCGACGGCCAGCGCGCGTACCTCAACGACCCCGCGGCCGCTGTGGTCCACGAGATCGACTATGCCGACGGCGCGCGCATCGCGCGCACGCTCGACACCCCCACCTCCCCGGCGTTCCTGTCGGAGGTCGGACGATGAGGCCGTGGCGACCGCTCGCGCTCGCCGCGGCCGCCCTCGCGGCGCTCGGACTCGCCGGCTGCACCTCGAGCTCCACCGACGACGAGCCGCAGGTCGTGGTCACCACGAACATCCTGGGTGACGTCGTGACCGAGATCGCCGGCGACGAGGCGCACGTGACCACTCTCATGAAGCCCAACGCCGACCCGCACTCGTTCGAGATCTCCGCCCAGGAGGCGGCGACGCTGGACGACGCCGATCTCCTCGTCTCGAACGGACTGGGTCTCGAGGAAGGCCTGCAGCAGCACCTCGACCGGGCGACGGAGGCCGGCGCCGCCATGGTGATCGTCGGCGACGAGATCAACGTGCTCGACTACTCGTCCGGCGATGCATCCGGCACCCCCGACCCTCACTTCTGGACCGACCCGGCCCGCATGGTCGACGTCGTCGAGGCCGTGGAGGCCGCACTCGGCGCCGTCGACGGCGTCGACCCGGTCGTCGTCGAGGAGAACGCGGAGGCCTACCTCGACGAGCTCGACGCGCTCGACGCGGAGATGACGTCGGCGTTCGCCGCCATCCCGGCATCGCAGCGAGCGCTCGTGACCAACCACCACGTCTTCGGCTACCTCGCCGACAGATTCGACTTCGAGGTCGTGGGCGCCGTCATTCCCGGGGGCACGACGCTCGCCGCACCGAGCGCAGCGGATCTCCGTGATCTGGCCGCCGCCATCGAGACCGCCGGGGTGCCGACCCTCTTCGCCGAGTCCTCCCAGCCCGACCGGCTCGTCCAGGTCCTCGCGAGCGAGGTCGGCATCGACGTCGACGTCGTCGAGCTGTTCACCGAGTCGCTGACCGAACCCGGCGAAGGCGCCGACACCTACCTCGCGATGATGCGCGAGAACACCGCGCGCATCTCCGAAGGCCTCACCCGCTGAGGGAACCTGAAAGGAAACACCATGACACAGCACAAGCGACGGGTCGCCTTCGCCGCGACCGTGGCCGGCATCGCACTGCTTGCGGCGGGCTGCGCGAGCGGAACCGCCGAAGACACGAGCGGTTCGACCACCACCGAATCCGCCACCGAAACCGTCGAGGGGCGCATCGCCGTCGCGTACGAGGGAGGCGTCGCCGTCCTCGACCCCGAGACCCTCGAGGTCGTCGACGAATTCGCGTCGGAGGAGTTCATCCGCCTCAACACCTTCGGTGACGGAAAGACCGTCGCGGTCACCACGTCGGCCGGATTCCAGATGCTCGACACGTCGGAGCCCGCACTGACCGACCTCGTCTTCGAGGCGACCACTGCCGGTCACGTCGTCTCCCACGAGGGCAACACCGTCCTTTTCGACGATGGCACCGGCACATCCACGATCGTGGCCACCGACGCCTTCGCCGACGGCTACGACGCGCTCCCCGAGACGACCACGTACACCGCCGACGAGCCCCACCACGGCGTCTCGATCGTGCTCGAAGACGGCGAGCTGGTCACCACGCTCTCTGACCGCAGCGGCGCCGTCGCGCTGCACGCGCACGAGGACCACTGGGACGAAGAGGCGATGAGCGCGGACTGCCCCGGCATCCACGGCGAAGGCACGGCGGCCGACGAGGCCGTGATCTTCGGCTGCGAGAACGGCGCCCTGCTGTACGCGGACGGGGAGTTCGTGAGCTTCACCGCACCCGACGAGTACGGCCGCATGGGCAACGCCTTCGTGTCGGAGACGAGTCCCATCGTCGTCGGCGACTACAAGAACGACCCCGACGCAGAGGGCTACCTGCTCAACGCGGTCACGCTGATCGACATCGCCGCACAGACCTACGAGGTCGTCGACCTTCCCGACGAAGTCCAGTACACATTCCGTGACATCGCGCGCGGCCCCGGCGACCTGGCGTACATCCTCGCCAGCGACGGCCAGATCCACGTTCTCGACCCCGAGACCGGTGAGCTGACCGACGCGTACCCCGTCGTCGAGGCGTGGGAGGGCCCGGTCGAGTGGCAGGATGCTCACCCGGCCATCAAGGTCGCGGACGACATCGCCTACGTGACCGAGCCGGCGGCGAACTCCGTCCACGCGGTCGATCTCACCACCGGCGAGATCGTCTCGAGCGTCGAGCTCGACCACACGCCGAACGAGATCGCGATCAGCTGATCCGATTCGGCCCATGACCGGCACCGGTGCGGACACCTCTCGGGGAGGCATCCGCACCGGTGTCCTCGTGAGGAGATCAGGCCTGGAGAGGATGGCCACCTGCCGGGGCGTCCTCTCGAAGCGTGATCTCCTCTCGAAGGGGATGCTCGGCAAGCGGATGCGCAGCGGCAAGCGGATGCGCAGCGGCAGGCTGCGCCATGCGAGCGGGCGCACATCAGCGGGCCAGGTGAAGCCCCTGCGCCACGGCGAGCATGATGCGCTCCTGCACCTCGGGCCACTGCTCGGTGACCTGCACGTACGTCACCCGAATCACGTGATATCCACGCAGCATGAGGTCGGCGTCGTGAGCGATGTCGGCGGCGCGCTGCGCCCCGACGTGGTGTCCGCCGTCGATCTGCAGCGCGATGCGTTCGCCGATGAGCAGGTCGACGCGGTGCCCGTGGAGCCAGATCTGACGACGCAGTGGGAGACCCAGCCACCGCAACCGGGGCACGACGAAGGTCTCGAGCCCGGAGTCGGCGAATTGGTCGGCTTCCTCGAGAATGCGGCGAGCGGCGGGCGCCAGATTCAGTCGCCGCAGGAGCTCGACGTCAACCACTCGCTGGCGCAACGCCGACTCCCAGATCGCCAGCGCCGATTCGTGCGGCTGGCACGTCGCCACCAGCGCGAGCACATTCTCGATGCCATCCTCGAGCGCATCCGGATGCCGTGGCACGACGGGCGTCGCCCAATGCACATGGGCCGCCGCGAGGTGGGCTCTGCTCGAATTGGACCGGGCGGCGACATGCGGCGCCTCCTCGCGGCCGTACACCCACAGACCGTTTCGGCGAGCCTGCGTCACACAGGAGAGCACCACGCCACGCTCCGCTGCCCCGACGAGGGAAGGATCCGCGTCGACGGAGGCCACCCACCCGCGCCTGACGCGGAAGATCCTCCCGGCGGCGATCGCCGCCTCGACGGACACGGGGGAAAGCCCGGCGTCGCGAAGAACAAACGTTCGGACGACACCACCGCGTCGGACAACAGCATCCGTGACCTCGACCGCCCGGCTCGTCGTCGCTCTCGAACGCGTCACTCCCATGCGGACAGGCTGCACCCCGCACCACACTGCACGTGCTCGCATCCCCTCCGCTGTGGATGGCGCACCGATACCGGCCGCCGGGGAGGATCAGACGCCTCGCGCCCCGCGAGGATATCCCGCTTCCAGAGGACTCAGCCAGCGAGAATGTCCTCTTGGAGCGGGATCTCCTCTCGGGGGCAGGTGAGCGGCGACGCCGCGCAGGCAGGATGCGGGCGCGGCCGAACGCCGGCGCCGGCTCAGGCGGTGGCCTTCGCCTCCCGCTCCTTCGCGCGCTCGAGGGCGCGCTGCCGCTGCGTGCGACCCTGCTCCTCGAGCTTCTCGGCACGGGATTCGTCTCGGGTGAGGTTGACGCTCGTCTCCGGGTCGAACACGTACAGCGAGTCCGGTGAGAGCCACAGGTTCGCCGTGTCCCCTCCGGTGATGAGGCTGTTCGCATCGAGCGCGATCACCATCTCGGTGCGCAGGCTCTCCCCGTCCAGGTCTTTGTCCAACTGCGAGAGGGTCTCGCGCACCGCCTCGTCGGTCTCGAACGGCACGTACGCGTACAGCACCTCCCCCAGCCACTCCGTCATCTCCACCTCGACGCTCACACGCACGCCGTCGCTCGGCTCGTTCTCCATCGCATCGACGTCCTGGAAGGCGTCCGGGCGCACCCCGACGATCACCGTGGACCGGTCGCCGATCGCGGCGCGCAGCCGGTCGTCGATGGGCACATCCATCATCGGCAGGCGCAACGTGTCGCCCTCGACGGCACCGTTGAGGAAGTTCATGGGCGGTGACCCGATGAACCCCGCGACGAAGAGGTTGGCCGGCTGCTCGTAGAGCCCGCGCGGACTCGCCACCTGCTGCAGTTCGCCACGCCGGAGCACCGCGACGCGGTCGCCGAGCGTCATCGCCTCGGTCTGATCGTGCGTGACATAGACGGTCGTGATGCCGAGCGAGCGCTGCAGCCGCGCGATCTCGGTGCGCATCTGCCCGCGCAGCTTCGCGTCGAGGTTCGACAGCGGCTC